>JBAZXC010000006.1 GCA_041660065.1 Parcubacteria group bacterium
TGCATGTGGGGGTTGTGTGGGTGTACCATGTGGGATCTCCGTCGTTTTGGTAGAGGATGTCCATTTCCATGGTGTTGAATGCTGTGCCGACGTAGATCTGGAGGGTGATGTCTTCTGAGAAGTTGAGTTGTTCATTGGGGATACCGATCTCTACTGCCGCTCTGCTGGTGGGTTGTTCTTGTTTTGTTGTTTGTGTCACGTTTTGTGCGGTGAAGTTTTGGAAGTTGAAAGATCCGTCACCGGTGATCTGGGTGTCTTGTGGGAGCTCTACTTGAAAGATGCCGTCTTGTACTGTGACGTTCACTGTTGTGGTTGCCTGTGCAGTATCGGTGATGGAGCCGTTGTCTATGGTGATATAGCCGTCGTTGACGGTATTTGTCATGATCGCGGGATCGGGATCGGTGATCGTGATGTCTGAGAGACCGAGGGTTTGAAAAGAGAGTTCATCGCCATAAGATGTGCCTGCGGAGTTTGTAGCTTTTGCTCTGTAGTAGTATGTGATGTTGGGGGTGAGATTTGTGATGTTGCAAGAATATGCGCCTGTGCCTCCTGTGCCAGCTGAACAGGAACCAGTATAGACACCAGTGGTTGTGCCCCATTCAATCATGCGTTCTGGGTTGTCTTGACCGATTGCAGTGATGGTGGCAGTGAGAGTAGCTTCATGCTCCGTGATGTTTGTGGAGGAGGTTGTGGTGAGGGATGCGGTTTGGGGGGTTTCCATGATACAGCGAACACCGTAGCCCCATGCGCGATAATCACCATTTTGTATAAAAGCAGTTGAAGACATGAACACTTTTACAGCATTGCTACCACTAACATCACTGGACCAATAAATGCTCTGGATTCCCTGCTGATAAAAAGCGCCAGCAGTAAGATGCCTTAGACCATTTGTTGTCAACTTCAACGATGAATTATATGCATTAGTATAATTTGTTACCCCGGAAGAATTAGCCCATGTTGTCCACTCTAACGATGTTGGTAATCGAAAATCTGTCGGACATGGATTATTGATTCCATTTACACCTTGCCACAAATTATCATTTTGTGGGGAACGCCAATCACCAGCTGGGTTTGTCGTGATATATCGTGAATGCCCCGGTACATCTGAAGTGCTTTTTGTCGCCGTAGTTAAACTCGTAGTCATCTGATGTCCATCCACCAAACGTCCCCACTGAAAATACCATCCGTAAGCTTGTGTGTCATTATATGCTGTTGCCACACGTGTTGCACCAAGATTACGATCAAGCCAACATCGCCCATCAGCGCCTACAACAGTACCGTATGTTAAGCCATTACGCGAAACTGTGTCCGTTCCGCAAGTAATAGCTTCATATGTATATGATCCTGTCAAAGTGGCACTCTGCGTATCCGGATTTGTCACGGTCACATCTACCGTTCCACTGGGAGCATGGGCGCCAGTCGTAACGACGATAGTGGAAGAATTAAGAAGGTTTATTGCAGTCGCAACTGTCCCTCCAAAAGAAACTGTCGGACTCTCCCCCCAAGCATACAACCCTCCCCGTGTTCCGATATGCGATCGGGTGCCATCTGGATTAAGAATGGCAATATCACCAGCATTAGTTAGATCACTTGAAAGAGTGGTGGTAATATCCCAGTCATTGGATGTGATGGCGCGGGTTAATGAACTATTTTTAGTGCCTCTGGACGGCGTGTAGTCGAAAAGACAATTGTAATATATAGGGGCGCCGGAATAGTCTGTCGTACTGTGACCATTAGATTTAAAAATGGAATTGTAAATATTAAAGACTGTATTACTATTATCATATACATATGACCAAGCAGTAGCAGATTTATTTTCTACAAAGATATTGCGATAGGTACATCGTCCACTGTTAGCTCCAAAAATAGCATTGGAATAATTATTAGTACGATTAGGATAGAAATCTATTTTCAAATTAGATACAACTGAAGAAGTATTGGTCATATTGAAAACATTGGCATCACGATATGTAGTACTACTTGAATCGGATCCATAACATTGAAGTACTGTATTTGCATTGTCTCCAAATATGGCCAGATTTTTCCCTAAGTCCTGAATACAATATTGTCCTCCTGTCCCTGCCGTAGTGAGGAAAGGGATGAGGCGATACGTCCCTGGCAATACACTAATAGCATCACCGCTAGCTGCCATATTGATTGCTTTGTTCAAACTAGCATAAGGGGTTGATCGAGAACCGTTTCCAGTCGAATCACTCCCAGTAGTACTGACATACCAAACATTTGAGAAAGAACTTGGATTGGGAAATGCTCCGGAATTATAGAAATTACTACCACTGATAGTGACATCGGTTCCGCCGCTGACTGATCCACTTGTTGGAGAGATGGAAGTGATGGTTGGTGCTGGACTGGCATTGACATAACTAACACCACACAGAAAAGAGACTAAGAAAACCATTCCTAATACAGCAACTTTGTCACCAAAACCCATCCTAGTATTTTTGAGAAGTAAAAAAGAACTGAATAAAAAAAACTTGCTTCTTGTTAGATATGTTTTTTTGTAATTATCCCATTTCATATTGGCTATTTTTTTATTTTTATATCTCGAAGGTCAAATCTCTTGTGATGTAATTATACAATGGGGAGAGTAGCTCTAAAAAATATCTTTTGTTTCTTACTGTTTCTTAAAAACAAAAAACGCCCGAACATAAATGTCCTGCTACTCGAAAAATTATTCTTTTTAAATTCTGATAAACTCATTTTTGTTTTTATTTTATTTCCTTTTGCATTATATCAAAATAATATATTTGACGACCAGAACTTCTTTGATCTTGTGTCAGTTTTTACCATTCAGCTCTTTGTGCATTATGAAAAAACAATCATTTATACCATATGCAAATCCTCGTCCCTTGTTTTTATAAATATAGTATATCACACATCTTTTTTCTGTGCTAACAGGCAGATATTCATATTATCTTATAATTTATATTATAAAAAAATTTAAAACCACTGTCCATGTGCGTGACATAGACAGTGGTTTTCATTAACCTTGCAATACAAGGCGGTTGTAAGCCTCTTGATACTTTTGGCTTGTCATTTCGATAACCTCTTGTGACAAATGCGGTGGCGGACTTTTTTTGTCCCACCCTTGCGCAACAAGCCAGTCGCGCAAGAACTGCTTGTCAAAACTCGGCGGTGTTTTGCCGAGTACGATCTGATCCGCAGGCCAAAACCGTGAGGAATCCGGCGTAAGTGCCTCATCAATAAAGATCAGCTTACCACTCGGCAACAATCCAAATTCAAATTTGGTATCGGCGATGATGATCCTTCGTTTTTTGGCATATTTTCTCGCGCGAATATATATGTCCTCAGAAGCGCGTCGCACATTCATACATAGCACTGCCGGATCAATGATAAAACCATTGTGCGGCAACCATTCTCTCATGATCTCAATCATTTGATCGAATGAAACATTCTCATCATGTGCACCAACACTGGCCTTTGTTGATGGCGTAAAGAGTGGACGCAAAAATTCCTCCGACTCTTGCATATCCGCGGGCAATGCAAGTCCGTGAATGATCTTTCGTGCATCGTGCAGTGACGATGATTTTCCATTTTTCAATACGTCTGCCTTTTTGAAGTCGCTCCAAAACGAACCGGTGATATTACCCCGCATGATACACTCTACCGGTAGTGGCATGGCCTTCTGCACAAGCATGGTCCGTCCAGCGAGATATTGCAGATACGGTTCACATTCTTTGGGATACTCACGCGGATCAATGCTGATCATATGATTGGCAATGATGTCAGACATCATCCCAAACCAAAACGCTGACATTCTGTTAAGGATCACTCCTTTTCCCGGTATTCCATCCGGCATAACCCAGTCATATGCGGAAATGCGATCACTCGTCACAACGAGCAATCTGTCCGGCGCCGACTCAAGAAAAAATATATCTCGCACCTTCCCTTGACTCATCAATGATAACGCAATCATTTCATGTGGACGAACATGCTCGATCATAACAAAACCCTCCTCTCTGTAATAATGCTATTGAATATACATCGCTTCCCTCGTGTAAAATAACTCTGACATTTGTCAGTCCCCCATTGTACAGGAAAAACACATTTCGTCAAAAAAATATCCACCTACACAAAAAAACAAAAAACCGCCTCATTCTCAAGGAATTGCAGCGGATATCATTGCGTACTTTCAATACACTGTTCCCAGCATCGACTTACTCTCCCTCAAAAGAGGTACCATCAGCGCTGACAGGCTTAACTGCTGAGTTCGGAAAGGGATCAGGTGTGACCCTATCGCTAAAGACACTGGAAACAGTAAATTCAAAGTACTTTACGAAGAAAACAACATTTTGGTCAAACAAATATACACTCTTTTACGTTTCTCTTGATTGTCAACTCAATTATAGAAAGAGAAATAAAAGAAAAAAGTTAATGATACATTAGTATTCCTGGACTTAACGCTTCACAGCGCTTCCATCTGAAACCTATCAACCTAGTAATCTTCTAGGGTATCTGTGCCTTATCTTAGGATGGGCTTCCCGCTTAGATGCTTTCAGCGGTTATCCACACCAAACATAGCTACTCGACACTGCCCTTGGCAGGACAGCCGATACACCAGAGGTCTGTTCTTTCCGGTCCTCTCGTACTAGGAAAGACTTCCTTCAAGCACACACGCCTACAGCAGATAGAGACCAACCTGTCTCACGCATGTTTCCACGTATTACTACGTGCATTGGACTATAACTTTATCCTACAAAAAATTAGGATAATCGACGTTTAGTCTCTACGGGTGAACATGTGCGAATTTTTCTTTTCTTGGAATAATTCAATTCCCTGAAACGGTCAACTAATTGTGCAAGATCTTCAAAATCCTTATGATTTTTGACTTTTTCTTTTTTTGCCAAGATCTTCAAAATCAACTCAGCCTGTTTTCTCTTTAATATGAGAAATGGTTTTACTGAGAAGAGAAAAATTTTGAGGTTATCCGTTCTATTTATGGAATATTCCATTATTCCATCTTTTCTTTCTCGAAGAATTCCGAGTCCGATTTTGGAACAAATTTTCTCAAAGTTTTTTCTGTTTTGATTGGATTGGAATAACACGATATAAGGAGCAACCTGAAAACCATACCGATAGGTATCGTTTGGTTTCATCCTTACATAGATGCTTCCATCTCCATCAAGAAATCCTGCCAAATATGCACTAATTGTTGACGAAAAATTTTTACACATAAACTTCCCTCGGTATTATCCTAACATGTGACAGGTTATGTCACAATAGGACTCCACCGATATAAGTCGATTTCTCATATATGATCGCTCATATACGCCGCCGTGTATGATGTCTTTTTCCTCGGGTTCAAACTGTACAAAAGTCAAAAGTTCATAATATTATAAAGTCCATAAAAAGTTTGGCATTCCAAAAATTTATAAACTTTAAAACTTTCTACTTTATAACTACTGTACGGTTTGAACCCAGCTCGCGTACCACTTTAAACGGCGAACAGCCGTACCCTTGGGACCTTCTCCAGCCCCAGGATGTGATGAGCCGACATCGAGGTGCCAAACCACTCCGTCGATGTGAACTCTTGGGAGTGATAAGCCTGTTATCCCCGGGGTAACTTTTATCCGATGATCTTCCACACTCCTACAAGTGATGGTCGGTTCACTAACTTCTACTTTCGTAACTGAGCGACTTGCTTGTCTTTCAGTAAAGCTGGTTTATGCGTTTGCACTATCGGCCCGATGTCCATCCGGACCTAACCAACCTTTGTAAACGCCTCCGTTACATTTTAGGAGGCGACCGCCCCAGTCAAACTACCCACCAGGCACTGTTCCTGCACCGGTAGCTATATTCAACACGAGTAGTAAATTTAGTAGTACTTTTTAATCATCAGACGAGTCTTATAAAATAAAATTTTATAAGCAGTTAGTGAATTCTTTTAAGTGAAAATTTTCCACGTCAAAGATCCCTCCGTACAAAACATTCTAAAAAACGCTTTGTTTTACGAAGGGCTTCACTACTCGCCTGTTGATCATATGTACCTTTGAATTTACACTCTGTAAAATACACCTAACGGTGCAAGGTTAGAATCAAAACTTCAGCAGGGTGGTATTCCACTGTTGACTCCACCGCTCCCTAAAGAGCAGCTTCAAAGTCTCCCACCTATTCTCGGCAACTAAAACTCTAATTCAATGCCAAGCTGTAGTAAAGCTCCACGGGGTCTTTTCGTCTAGCTGTAGGTAGGGGGCATCTTTACCCCCATTGCAATTTCACCGAGCACCTGGTTGAGACAGTTCCCATCTCGTTACACCTTTCATGCGGGTCGGAATTTACCCGACAAGGAATTTCGCTACCTTAGGACGATTATAGTTATCGCCGACGTTCACTGGCGCTTCGGGGATCCGCGTAAACTTCTCCCGTTAACGTTCCAGCACTGGTCAGGTGTCACCCCCTATACATCCTCTTACGAGTTAGCAGAGAGTTGTGTTTTTGGTAAACAGTCGAATGGGCACTTTAGCTTCGTCCAGCACCTATTTCAAAAATGATCGTCAAAATTTTTAACATTCATGAGCGATAGCGACTGCATCTTTTATCACTATCAAATCTCTATGATCATCTCTAAAATAGGTGCTGGAAAGACATTTAGCGAACGTACGTCTAGCTTTTTTGCCGAGTTCCTTAACCAGGTCTCACTCATTCATCTTAGGCTACTCGCCCTATCTACCTGTGTCGGTTTACGGTACGGGTGTGTATATATTGAAGCTTAGAAGCTTTTCCTGGTACCCTGCTCACTACTATTAATTCCTCCGAAGAGAAACGACTGTCCATATCTCGGATTATTGTATGGCGGATTTGCCTACCATACATCCTCAATACGTCCACATCAATCCAATAAGATGCAGTAGCTACAAGAATACGTCACTCCATCGCATATATACACAGTGCAGGAATATTAACCTGCTGTCCATCGACTACGCCTTTCAGCCTCGCCTTAGGACCGACTAACCCTGGGATGATTGCCATTGCCCAGGAAACCTTAGATTTTCGATGTGCACGGATCTCACGTGCATTGCGGTTACTCATTCCAGCATTCTCACTTCCTTGCGTTCCACCGGTGGTCACCCATCCGGCTTCGGCACACAAGGAACGCTCTCCTACCACTTGTAGATAAATCTACAAATCCGCATCTTCGGTATTATACTTGAGCCCCGTTACATTTTCGGCGCAAGATCTCTAAACTAGTGAGCTATTACGCTTTCTTTAAAGGATGGCTGCTTCTAAGCCAACCTCCTAGGTGTCTGAGAAATCTCACTTCCTTTTCCACTGAGTATAAATTTTGGGACCTTAGATTGCGATCTGGGCTTTTTCCCTTTTGAACTACGAGCTTAGCCCCGTAGTTCTGACTGCCGCTGTACGATCATGAGCATTCGGAGTTTGGTTGAGCGCCCTACCTTGCGGCGGGAACTCATTCAGTAGCTCTACCTCCCATGATTAATTAAAGCGACGCTAGCCCTAAAGCTATTTCGGAGAGAACCAGCTATTGCCGAGCTCGATTGGAATTTCTCCTCTACGCACAAGTCATCCCCTGATGTTGCACAGTCAGTGGGTTCGGGCCTCCCACAACTTTTACATTGTGTTCACCCTGCTCATGCGTAGCTCGCCCGGTTTCGGGTCTAGTTCCTATGACATATTCGCCTGTTACAGCTCGCTTTCACTATGCATCGGTTACAGAGTAACTTATGCAAGCCATAGAAAACTAACTCGCTGGATCGTTCTACAAAAAGCACGCAGTCACCCCTCACCCAAATTACTCTAAACTTTCTTTGACATGTTTTATCAATTGATATTTTGCCTTACCATTATGCTTCAAACGATATTCTCTCGTCCGTGCGGCACTGAGCGTTATCCACGACTCATAATAAACAATTTTCCAATGATGTGATTTTGTTGATCTGTTTTGACCACTGTTATGTGAATCAAAACGCTTTTTCAAATCACTTGTACATCCGACGTAGAAAACTTCTCTATCATCAGTTGCTTGCAAAGCATAAACATAATGCATACGCATATATTTATACAGTTAAAATAATTTGGGTGAGGGGCTCCTACTCTTTGTTAGCGTATAGTTTCAGTTCTATTTCACCTCCCTCTACGGGATACTTTTCACCTTTCCCTCACGGTACTAGTTCACTATCGGTCTGAGACAATATTTAGTCTTGGAAGTTAGTGCTCCCGGATTCAGACGGGGTTTCTCCGGCCCCGCCCTACTTGAGAATAAACTCACCTATTATTTTTTCTTTTCGTGTACAGGACTTTTACCTTTTATAGTCACACTTTCCAGAGTATTCCACTAAGAAAAAATTATTGGCCCCGCTCTAAGCGAGTCCGCTCATCTCGCAACCCCGTTCCTAATAAAAGAAACGGTTTAGACTGTTCCGCTTTCGCTCGCCACTACTGACGGAATCTCATATTGATTTATATTCCTCCTGGTACTAAGATGTTTCAATTCCCAGGGTTTGCTTTCATAACCTATGAATTCAGTTATGAATTTCCACTTGCGTGGAAGGATTGCTCCATTCGGACATCTCCGGTTCACAGCTTGTTTGGTAGCTCCCCGAAGCTTTTCGCACCCAACTACGTCCTTCATCGCTCGTCTCAGCCAAGGCATCCACTATACGCCCTTTGTAACCTCTTTCTTTTATTTCATCAAAATCTATAAAGAATTGACAATTAAGAGAAACTTAACTGCAATTTTTATATCATTCAACAAAATTTAATGAGTGTATTGTTCATTTGATCTTTTGGGTCAAATGAAATTGCTTAACCTATTTGTTGCTTTCTTCTGATATGACCACACATGTGTTCCGCAACAAATATGCGCGTCATTCAAAAATTTATATGCAGTTGTGAAAGTTCACACGTGCCTTGCCGTAGCTCACAAAAGCGACAGTAGGTTCTGCGGAAACAAGTAAATCTCTTTCACCATGTTTCCGCACAACATTCTTTCATGTTTCAAACAAACAAAAAACGAGACATGTGCCTATATGTATTCTCGCTTGCGTCGCTCTTTCTCCGGCCGCACTTGACGTCCTCAGAGCAGTACTACCTACTATAGCAAAGCCGAAAAATTTGTCAAGTCTTCTTTATTTGTCAAACTGATGATATGCACAGGTTATTCACACTGTACCATTCAGTACAGTGCACGGCACTGTATTTGGTGCAATATAAGCACTGTGTTTTATTAGAAATTAGGGTGTGGAATGGTAGGTGGTAGACGTATGGATGGTAGGCTGTGGAAATAAAAAACCAGTCATAGTATCCAACTATGACTGGGACGTTTTTTCATTCAAAATAACTATAGTTGTTCAACTGCATTTTGCAAATATTTTTTATATGCTTCGATGTGTACGCAATCATCATCTAAACATTGTTTACGTTTGCATCTCTTGCATTCTGCAGGCATTTCAACTTTCTTTGCACTGCTCTGATGCTGCTTTTTCTGACTTTGTACCATGTACCACCTCCGATCTGAAAAAATCAAATTTTATGAAACTGTTTTTATAGCGCGTATTTGGTCACACAAAATTTGCGACTTTTTGCCAGATGCCTCTGCATAATCATCACCAGAGCTGGCAAAAATAATATCGGAGCTTGAATTGATCGCGATCGATCCGGGACCGGCATAAGCCGCTTTTATCGTTTCTTCCACAAAACCGCCTTGCGTACCAACACCGGGAATCAGAAACCACAGACCACTGCCAACGATCTGCCGACATTTCGACAAATGTTCGGAAAAAATTTCTCCAGAACCTTTGAAGGTTTCGTATGCAGCTGCCATGACAAGTCCGGCATTTTCATTCACGCCGATCTCCCATGCCCACCGCAAAATCGTTTTGGCAATGAATTCCCAATATTGTCGCCCATCAGCAAGCAATACATCCTGGACTTCCCGCGCCTCTGGATTACTTGTGTAACAAAGTCCCACAATCGCTCGTCCCGGATGTGCAGGATCAAATAACGGCTTCATACAACTGCTACCCATATACGGCGAGAAATTCATCCCATCTACGCCATCGATCTCAAAGTGCGCAATACGATAACGTTCTTGTGTTCTACCGATATCACCTCGTTTACAATCCAGGAAAACCGGAATATCGGGATAGAATTTGTGAATATAGCTCACGATTTTTTGGAGAGCTTTATCACCACCGCGAAATGCCTCATAATGCGCCTTCTGCAGTTTGAACATTGATGCGAATGGAGCGGTTGAATCTACAATATCAATCATCCACTGCGCGATCGCCTTCCAGTCAGACGAAATCCAAAACTTCTTTCTGAGACAATGCGGCAACTTTTCTGGTAACGGATCCAGACCAACACATACAAGAGAGTTTATCTCCAATTGTCTCCTTGCAAGTTTTGCTCGAAATCCTTCTTCTTTTGCGCTTTCCACCATAACATCCTCCTTGTTTTTTTGACCTTATGGTCGTGACAGTTTTTCGTAGAGATCAGGATAAGTGTCCTGGATATCTGCAAGAAATTTTTTGCCGTGTCCGACACGCGTATCGATTGGGATGCCGTCCTTACACAGAGGACACTGCTCTCTAGGATCTCGTGAAAGATCCATAGAGTAGTTTGTAGCCACAACATCCGTAAGTGCTTGTGCAAACTCAATGCAATATTCATCCTTGAGCGCCGTGAGTCCCGGATTTTTTTCACTGATCCGATTACACGCAGCGATAAAACCCACAAAATTACCAAATGATGAAATGATAAAGTCTGCTGTTTCACGCAAGCTTTTCGCTGAGTTGATCACGTCCTCGACCTGCATGGTACGCTTCCCTCTAATACGATCTCCATGATCCTTATACCACACCAATCCATTGTGAAATTTGAGGAGTGGTTTGAGAACTTCTATTGCCCGTCCATCGGTAAATTTTGTGTTATACCATGCAACGAAATTTGCCAGTGCATTCACATCATTTTGAAGTTTGAGTGGTTTGAGAACTTCAACAGCCCGTCCTCCGGTGAATTTTGTGTAATAATACGCGACAAGTGTTGCCAACGTATCCGCACCATGTGGTGTTCCTACGAAGGCATCAATTTTCTCATCACGACATTCCCATGCCATCTGCATTGCTACAACACATAATTGTGCCACAGTTTTGAGATCACGAATATTTATATATGCATCTCCGTGACCCCCCCCTGAATAACCAAAGTGTCCCTTTAAGGCGACACCTTCATTTTCAAAGTATCCCCACACGCCGAGTTTTGCAATTGTATGCTCATACAATGCGAGATCAACAGCACCGTGCCGTGACAATACATCAAGATCAATTGGTGTAAAATGATCCATCACTTCCTCCCATACGCCTTGCGCACCATTGCGCTGTTCCTTTTGATTGAAAACGAACTACTACCAAACCCAATTAACCATTCTACACAAGTCTCACAATTTTGGCTACAACTGCGAAAAAATACTCAACCATATCTCGATATGCTTCCATATTTTTTCTGTGTTTTGCTCAAAATTGAGAAACTTGTTATTGTAGAAGCGTTAATTGGATTTGGTATAAAAACCTGCACTCATGCTATCAAGTGCAGGTAAAAAGTCAATCACGTATCTTTTATACACCCAAAAACCTCATGCAATCCCAACATGAGGTTTTTATTTCCGTAAAAAGTTCTATGGTCGCGTCTCGATCATACGTCCATCACTTCCGATGTCCGTGTCATCATTTACCGTTGTCGTTGTGTCTGGCACACTTTCTTTTATTGCACTGCAAATTGTATTTGTTCCGCCGTAGAGGCCTTCACATTCCCAGTTCCATCTACCATCTGATGCGTTTTGATCGGTCCAAATCACGTTACCTGTATCACAGAGATTTGATGATGGTTGAATAAAATATGTTTGACCGTCAGCCAGCCCGCACTCACCATTGCTTGCAGGTGGCATTGTGTATTCGCATTTTTGTGTATCTGTGCACGCTGTGACTTGTTGCCATGGCGTATTTACTATGAGACCTCCGTCATCGCCCAGGCACCATGTTGCGCCTTGCGGCGGGTTACCGCCTGTGCAGGAGTATGCCGGCATTGTGTATTCGCATTTTTGTGTATCTGTACATACTGCGACTTGTTGCCATGCGGTATTTGTCGTGATATTTATATCGTCTCCCATACACCATATTGCACCTTGTGGCGGAGTACCTGTGCATGTGTATGATGGCGCAAGACGTGCTGCAGAACACGTTGCATTCGTACCACCGCCAGATCCGTTACATGTCCACGTCACCGTACTATCTACACCATATGCACCTGATGGAAAACTCACTGTTGCCGGAGATGGTGTGCCAGCAGAGCAAAGAGGTGTGGATGGACCGGTTGCAGTATATACATAATTATTTCGTGTTGAAGCAGAATTACATACTCCATTAATTGGAACAACACAAGAACCGACCGTAATATCCCAATAAAGAGTTGTGCCTCCGAGACTCATTGTTGTGAAACTTGGGTTAGTATATTGCGTGTTTCCTCCTCCACAACCTATATGCTCATCCGTGGGAGAAACCCAGTAAGTAGAGTTGCTAGCGGTACATCGATTCTGACCCAAGATGCTTCCGCCACATGACAACTTGGGTGTTCTAAACTCCTCGCATCTCGGTTTGTAATACGCGATAAGAGACCAAATACGCACGGTTGAACCATTAAGTTTCGCTGTAATTCTGGCCGTTCCAGATGCTCCGGCTACAGCAGCGCAGGTCATTCCCGAACATGTCATTACACTGGGGTTATTTGAAACTAAGCTAGGATTACCGGGCTGACTACCGGTAAAGTAAATATACCCACCCCGAGCACCATTACCACTGATATATTGACCGACGGCGGGAAGATTATTGCCGAAACAGCTTGCCGAAGTATAGTTACTGCATAGTGTTCCATACGGAGTGTCCCAAGATCCTCCACTAGCGTTAAATGTCAAATCAGAACCATAGCCAAAGCTTACTGAACCGCCACAAGGAACACTCGTACTAGTTACATTCATATAGCTATTCAAAGTGACATCGCCGGTAGAGATCGTGGCATAACCATTAGATAGATTATAGGGACTTGAAGACAACGCAGTTTGATCCCCCGCTGCCGAAGTCCCGTGACTCGACAATACTCCTCCAGTAACCAATAACCCGAAGATAAATATACCTAGTCTCGGCCCTCGATATCCTTTGATGATTCTGATCAACACGATTATGATAATAATAGTTACAATAAAGAGCACAACATAAGCGAAAATCTTCACAAAACCATTCATTCCCACCAGTCCGCTCACGTCTACTGTCTTGCATTCGTTGAGTTGGGCGCAATCATACGTTATTTCATAATGGTCAACGACATTCCCGTCCTTATCTCTAATCTCTGCTTTCAGTCCAACATAGTCATAATCCCGACGGGCAGAGATATCCGTCTTAGCGGCTGACATAGCGGAAGGAATATTGCCATCATATTTTAATTCCCCGATCTCATTACCATCCCTATCCGACAACACAGCTCGGACGTTCCCACTCGTATTGACGTTAGTGGAATTGTGAAAACAGGAGAAAAGAGTGAAGGCGTCGCCTTTTTTGATCGGGAATTTAGTGATAGCAGGATAGTTGAGCCGCGCACGTGGCGCATCTGTTGCGAAACGAACATTGATAATGGATTTCGTATCGTCATAGCTGGCAATTGTCTTCAGATAATATACACTGCCGGAAGTATCTGGCACTTTATATGAGATATCAGCCGTGCCGTTGGCCGGAACAGTGACCGTCAAAGTCTTCTCGTCCAAACGGTCATCTTTGTTGAGACTGTCCCATCGGTAGAGCTCCTGAGTGACATTGACGACTTTTGTCTCACCAAAAGAATTGCGCAATACATTATTGATAGTAACTTCCGAGCCAGCGGTGATTTTTGGCCAACTGCCGATCTGGTTATATTTATCTCCATTGAAAGTCGTAGCCGACTTATCGAAGGCAACAGCAGTGGTGATTGTCGAGCTTATATTAAAACGTGCCACACCGGCAGTTACTTCGTTGGAAAAAGACAACCCACCCAGATTGAATTTCTTGCCAACTGAGAAGAAATAATCAACAACGTATGCTCCATTGCCTTCGTAAACCGGAACGTTCCAGATAAAATCGACTTTTTTCTCACTCTTTGCATCAATGGAAATGTCTTTTACGGCAATGAACTCATCTACGATATTTTGACCCTCTTGCATGTAATTATCATTCGCTCTTCCGATCCGAACAAAAAGATTACCGTCTACAACAGGATAATTATTGTCATTCTTGACCATTCCGACAAAATGCATCTCCGTCCCAGGCTGATAGACCTGCTGATCCGGTCCGACACTGACTATAACAGATTGGAACTTGTAATAATCAAAACAATCCACATCATTCGCCGTTGCACCAACTGCCGGCCAATCAGAACCTTCTATTGTGTCTTTCGCAATTTCTTCATCAGACACCTGTGCAAAAACAAAAAAACCTGGCACAAAAATAAGCGAAAGGATTATTCCAAAAATGATCTTCTTCATTTTTTTTTACTTCAAAAAATTATGACTTTATTATACCATAATTTTTATAATTTTTATAATAAAAAGTAGATTTGCCTTAACGTAATATCTCATGTAGACAAAAAGATCACATCCTATTTGCGTCAAGAAACTCTTTTGCTATTTTAAAATTTTGAAAGTCGTCGCACGTGCCGTTCGTCACCCAAAAAAGAAGTTGACAGCCATGTATTCACTGCGGCCTTTGCGTCGAGATCAGACAGAAACCGTCCACCAAGCGCAAGCATATTTGCATCATTGTGTGTTCGCGATAAGGTGATGACATCCATTGGACCGCCATAATACACCGCACATCGCACACCCTTTGTGCGATTGGCAACCATCGCCTCTCCTTGTCCCGTCTTTCCAAAGATGATCCCAAAACTCTCTTGCCCCTCCAAACGATCTTTTGCCACTGCTTGCGCAACCGGCATAATATAATCTGGATAATCATCCAGCGCATTAAAAGTCAAGGCGCCCTTGTCTTCAACGTCATAATTCATTTCCTCTTGAAGGAATTTTTTGATATATTCTTTGAGATCAAGACCGGCATGGTCTGTGCCAAGGTAGATTTTCATATCCCTAGTTATAAAGTTAAAAGTGAAAAGTTTTTAAAGCAAATAACATCATGATTTATCCACATCAATCAAAACTCATCATTATTAATTCTTCTTTACATAATCATAAGCGGAAAGCAACGCTTTAATCGCATCACCCACAGCAATGTTGTTTTGTCTGTATGGCGTATCGGTCACATCGCCTGCGGCAAAAATACCGGGACAACTCGTCGCCTGCGTCTTCGTATCAACAATGATATTGCTCCACTGATCTTTTTGCACCAAATCGCCAACGATCTCACTATTCGGCACTGAGCCGATCTCCACAAAAATTCCACCCACTGCAATTTCACCGATCTCTCCCGTTGCAACGTTTTTATAACGCAATCCTGTCACCATTTTATCGCCCAATACCTCTACAGCATCAGACCCAAAGATCACTTCCACTTTATCAGATGCAAAAACTTTTTCCTGTGTCACAGGATCACCGCGCAACTCATCCTTATTTGCTTTGCGCGCTACGAGATAGATCTTATTTGCATAGGCAAGTAAATCCACCACCGCTTCCAAGCCGCTGTTTCCGCCACCGACCACAGCCACATCCTTCCCGCGGAAAAAAGGCGCATCACATGTTGCACAAAAAGCAACACCTCTCCCCTCAAATTCTTTTTCTCCCGGCACCTCCATGCGTCGGTGTCGTCCGCCGGAGCACACGATCACTGTTTTGGTTGTATATTTTTCCTCGCCTGTCATAACATCAAATGTGCCATCGTCATTTTTTGACACACGATCCACATTTTTCCCGATAAAAAGATCGATATTTTCTTTTTGCGCTTCCAGATGTTTTTTGAGCTTGATCGCCAACGCCGGACCACTGATCAGCGGCTCACCAATCCAATTTTCAATTCCATCAGACACAACAGATTGCCCACCGATCTGATTGGCAAAAAGTGCCGTCTTGATATTCTTGCGCGCTGCATATACACCAGCCGCTACAGCAGCTGGACCGCCACCGATAATAATTGTTTCGTACATCATATATTTTTATAATCACGAGAAAGAAACAATAGGCGATATTTCTTTATCGCCTACATGTTTATTCCCAAATTTTTAGAGTCCAAGCATAGTAGAAAGTTGCACCTGATCGAATCCTACAAGAACCTCTTCTTGACCATCTTTGATGATTACGATCACCGGCACGCCCATTTGTCCGGTTTTTTCCACCATCTCCTGCGCTTTTTGTTGATCAACGGATACATCAATATCCGTATATTCCACACCTTTCTCTTGAAGGAAATCTTTTGCCAATGTGCAATATCCACATGTTGGCGTCGAATAGATCGTTACTTCTGCCATATGATTTTTGTCTCAGCGTTACATGTGACATTCAGACGTCACAGCACGATGAAATTACTTATTACTGTTTATAGTATACGCTCATAATATCACAAATCATTCACAAGCACCAACCTTGACTGTCTCTTAATTTTAATGCACAATGAGTTGTAGACATATTTGTTCTGGTAGCTCAATTGGATAGAGCGTCTGGTTTCGGCCCAGGAGGTTAGAGGTTCAAGTCCTCTCCAGAACACAATTCACAAAACGATATCCTCTTGTTATTGACGATAAAAAATGTCGTGAAAATCTTGTCGATCCCGCGCATAAAAGTCATTGCGTTGTACAATGCGGTCTTTGACCGCATCAAATCTCTTCTTATCAAAAGTTACTTCACTTTTTTTCTGGTTGACATAATCCGTTTTTTCAGCCCCTGTCAATTCCTTTGTGTGAACAAACACATACCATACATACCATACAAAAGAGAGAATGCACACTAATACGAAGCTGAGCACAATTGGAAATATCTTTGTCCACTTTCTTCTCACAAAACCAAAAAACAATGCAAAATCACTCTGCGGTTTATTGAATGTATCTCTTCCTTTGATGCCAAACATATATGAACTGCCGTTAAACTCAATTACTTATTGACCTGATCAAGATAAAAAACGATCGTAATATCACTTTTGAGAAGATCTTTTCTTACCACTATTTTTTCACTATTTTCCTCATCCACAATGTCCGTGACAGGTGCAACATCACGAGAATTATCTACCGTTTTGACTGATTTGATCGATGTAACATCAGATATGTAGCGCATATTCTCAACTTTTTGCAAAAACATGATCAGATCATTATAATTACCGACCAAGGAAATTGTCATGCCAATATAATCAGTGACTTGTGGTACGATATTCTTTTTTGTTTCACCGGTTTTTTCCTCACCCTTTTTCACCGAGAGCGTAACACTTTTATTTCCCGTTTCCTGTGCGATGCTTTCAATCATAGAAAACAATCGCACTTTTTCATCATCATTGTTCGGAAGCAGAATGTTGAAATTTTCACTGTTCTCATGAATATATGCCGCATCCTTCTTGAATACATAAATATTTTGCAGATACTCTTCTGCCAACACATGATCCATTTGTGTTTGTTTGAGACGTTCTGACTGCACTTTGATCATCGTAAAAATTTTATACGCTTCACCTATGACAAAGATCACAAAACAACCCAGTGCGATCACCACAATCAATTGAATATAATACTTTTTAATAAATCTCCTCATACGCTAACGCAAACAAGCAATATTAATATCAAACGTCATTGTAAAAACAACATTTTTTGGCGATGCAAGATCAGATTCCGGCACAACAATATTTTCAAAACATTTTTTCTCATTCCATGACACATCGCGAAATTTTTCCTTAAGCGCAACAACATCCTCTCGCGTCTGCGCCGTTGCACGCAATTTTACCTGATTGTCTACCGTGGAAAATTCATCCACAGTAATTTTTTCATCAATATTTTCACTGAGCATGATCAGGACACGCGACCAATTGAAATGTCCATCCAAGATCTTATTCACCTCATTTGTTGTATGTTTTACATTTTTAAACTCTGAATGAATATCGATGATCTCTTGGTATCCATTTTGGTCGATCAATTGCTGTTCAACACCTTGCAATAACCCTGCCTCTGACTTGAGTAAAAAATAAATTGCAAAGAGACTAAGCGTTAACACGCCAAAGACGATCATCACATAGATCTCTTGCTCAACGATCATACGCAAAATCTTCTGCGTATACAGATGATCTTTTTGTTGTTGCGGTAATAAATTAAATCTGATTTTCATAGTTTTATAATTGTTTTGTCGCCAATCCGATTACTGTCGCATATTGCACAGCATCTTCTCGCGTGATTGGTGGTACACCTTTGAAATGCACATTGACCCATGGATCACCAAGCTCAATATTATATCCCAAACGCCGTGACAGGTACGGCGCAAGTCCGACCGTTTTTGACCCTCCGCCACACATAATGATCCGATCAACCACAGTAGAGTATGTTAATCTGGACAAATAAAATTCAATGGACTTTTGTGCTTCCACAACAAAATTTTCTACAACGGATTTTGTCGCTTGAAAAACATGATCATTATTCAAAACGGACCCGATGCCATATGTAATTTTGATATTTTCCGCTTCACGATATGTAATGCCAAATGTCTGCTCGATCGCTTTTGTCATTGACTCCGATGAGAGCGGGATACTGGATGTGAAGACGGGAATATTGTCCACAGTAATCACAAAGCTCGTTCCTTTGTCTCCGATATCAATGATCATTGTCGTCACGCCCTTTTCTTCATCTTTGAGGAGACTCGTTGCCTGTGCAACCGGCTCCAACTCAAATCCATAAGCAGAGAGACCCGCTTCTTGCAAAAGCTCAATAAAATCGTTGATATACTTTTTTGACACCGCAACAACGATCACATCCATTTGCTTCTCATTTTTTGATAATCGCTTATTCAATATTTGCCAATCATAATACACCTGATCGATCGAAAGTGGGATCACCGCCTCAATTTCCCATTTGATCGCCTCTGCAACCTCAGAATCGGTCATCTGAGGAATTGTCACGATACGCAAAAAAGATTTTGACTCCGGTAAAGAACAAATCACATTTTTCGTTGAAATTCTTGCTTTTTCTCGCGCACGCTTAATTGCACCGACCACATGCTTTGGCTTCAGGATCTCACCATTTTTGATCATACCAGGCATTAATTTTTCCGACGCAAAACCACACACGCTATCATACTTACCATGATGCGCCATCTGTAACACTTTCACAGAAAGCTCGCTGATATCCAAACCAAAATACGGTGGCGTCGGATCAATGATTTTTTTGTTCAAAAATGACATGCGTTTTTTTTATTTTCTATACATATATAATATCACATTTTTACCTACACGTACTCACTCACTTTATTTCTTCCCATAAATCCATTGCATACGTACTTCCTGTAGGAAACATTGGCGGTGGACTATACAAAAGATTGCCATCAAAATACAAATTGCGCGTTTCAAAACCCAATGGTCTATTTGCACCATCACACCATGCCGTTCCCACATAACCAAAATTCATGCGTGTATTAGTAGCAATTGCACCATAAAGCGTGATCGTATCCTTGCAATCATTCCAATTATCACGACCAATACGCCCGTATTGCGACAAAAGCACGGCATCAATTTTTAATTCATAACGTTCATCGCTATTGCTCACAGAGTGCAATCCCTCACTATTTCTCACAAGTTCAATATTTCCCTCTGCAGCCAAACCGAGTACGCAATCACTATCTCGATCCTCATATTCAATATCATCCATACCAATGAACATACGCGGTTGCACAGAATCCTCATCATGTGCGGCAATCGTTAACTTCATACCTTCTGGCAATTTTCCCTCAATCCACACATTATCCCGCACGTAAACGATTGCCGTTTCTTCTGCATCAAGATTTTTGATTATCGGATCTTCAGGAGCACATACATCATCCCATCCCCACGTTCTGCATGTTCCATTCCATTTATACCGCAAGCATACCCACTCTTGATGGCATGACTCCACAAATGTCGGCGTGTAATTACTATCAAAGCTCTGTACCCTACGCAATTCCATTGTCCCCTTGGTTGGATCTGATCCATCAACTTTCAACTCAATATATCGTCCTTGATACGAATTATCAAAATATGTGTTGTCAACAATCGCCAGCTCACGCATTTCATCAAAATTTGCTGTAACACTATTAAAATCTTGCACGGAAACAGGAAAACGCTTACCTGCTTGAAAAACTTTTTTATGCAAAGTAATATTATACTCATCTGTCCAGTTAGTCCATACACCCGGTCGTGTAATACCCGTATCTGGATCCTGATAAGTTGTCTTAGAGCTTGTAACAATATTATATGCAACACCGTCAAAGCGAAATCCACCATTCACATGCATTGGACCGTACACCACGGTACCTTCGCTTAAACGCGTGTCTGCATTGGCAAGAATAGCAAATTCACTCCATGACGGTTTGCGTTGACGCGCTCGTATCGTACGTGTTTTGGTTATGCCAGAAGATGTCGCCGTTCCCTCAGATTGGATGTGTAAAACCGTAGAATATGTTTGTGGTGGTGTAATGCAAATCTTATATTGTCCTATGCCCTCATAATTTGCCACATACGCCTCTGTACCATCACCATCGCCATCTGCAGTGTCCGGATCATCACAGTCTCCATCACCATTATCATCTTGTCCTAATGGATCTCCATCCCAAAAATCCTGAATTTGACTTGCGGTCTTTCCTTCAATATTATGTGCCAAATACCACCGATAAAAAAATATTCCGGCCTCCGCAATATGAAATGCCTGTTGATCTGATTCCAATGTCGTATTGTATTTGACATGTGCAACAACAAGTTGAATCGTTCCCGCAAACAATACACTTGCCGCCGCAATTACCATAAGTACATACACTAAAGCGGAGCCACTATATCTTCTTGTATGAGAATGCATCATATTTTTTTATTATGTTGGAATCTTATTAAAATCTGCCAAATTGCGCACAACAACAAATGACTGAATGCGAACATTATTTGGTGCTCGAAGTGGATCAGGATTTACAAAGAGCAGAATCTTCACCATTTTTATACCACCTAATTCATCTTCACTCAGTGGCGTGGACATTGCTGCATTCTCAACATCACTATAAGAATACATCGCACTTTCATCGTTATAATATTCAAATGTTTTATACCCCGTAGTTTCATTCACGATATAATTTGCAGCATCTTTCACGCTTTCATCTGCATCTGCATATGTGGGTGGCGTTACAGAAAGATTTGGCTCTGTTACACCAACCTTGAACTTCTGATCCTCCACAAAATAATGCACACGTTCCGCAATACCATCCTCATCATAATCCATATAAAAAACGATACTATGATCTTCCGCAGACACAATAGGAAATGCGCCGTTCTCCGCTGGCCGTGCTGCGCGAATGTCTTTCTCGGCTTTTTGAATGCCACGACTTGATACGAGAGACGCAATCGCAATTTCATACGTGAACTGATTTGTCCGCCACATGCGTACAAAAAAAAGACTTGACCCCAGCATAACCGCAGACATAATACCAATCACAACAATCGTTTCTACAAATGTTACTCCACGATAATTTTTCATATTCATCATGATTCAGGCGTTAATATAACATTGATATCATACAATTTATCATCTTCTACAGTGATAACATCACTATATGTCTCATACCCTCCGGCTGATACGATATATTCATATTCCATATCCTCCTCCAAAAGGGGTACAATATCATATGGCTCACTTTCGCTACGCATGGGAAAATATGCGTAACCATAAACATCAGTTTGTTGAGTAGAACTGTATGTTGGCACATCATTATTGTCATATAGGTAAACATACGCTCCATTAGCTGGCACCCCTTCATCATTTACCACACGAATCAAAATACTTTTATAGTTTTTATCCAATAAGATCATCTTTGCCTCCACAGCAGTGCCTGCATTAACACTTGTTTTTTGGCGATTGTTATCAAGCCCTGGCGACATTTTTAAAAATACATAATTTGTCTCCAATTCATCCAAACCAAACGTAAAGACACCCGGGTTAACATGATCTGCACTTGTTACCGATTCATCATCATTGGTATCTGTACGAATTACCACCTCTCCGCTCACATCAGTAACCACATCATCATAAAAACCATACACTTCAGCTTCTGTATATAGAGGATTCTCATTCAAATTCGTACCCATTACTCTGCCTCCTTGCACAGAAAAATCAACATCCGAAATTACATTTTCGAAAGGATCTTCAGTTGTTAATGTGAGATCAGAATATTCTTGCATAATAAAAGACATCGTCGTCATTGTGCTATCAGTAACACTTTGATGGATAAAACGCGGAAAATATGACACATCTCCAATTTCCGTTGATACTGTTTTGTTTGCCGGAGACAGTTTTGTGGAGAGCGTTTCATAACCGCTTTTTTCCACATTGATCTCATAACAGTTTTGACATGCCGGTGCTCCAATATACATATAATTTCCAGTACTATCTGTCTGTACAACAAAAGTCTCATTTCGTACACTATCGTGGATTGTTAAAATCGCGTTGGGAATTGCATTTGCTGATGCATCCAATACATTGATTGACAAAATACCTCCGGACTCAACCGTTTCCAGACCTCCCGGTGGCACAAACTGTGACACAAGACGCACTCGCTCAACAGAACACTCACCGCCATACTCCGCCATACCACGTGTATACGATGCACTTGTACACTGATCCCAAATCACCGAAACGCTCACGCGCTTGTAATCATTTGGGATTACATCCGTTCCATTGACCGCCCTTCCGTCCCATGGATCGTCAACAAGTATTACCGAGGTGATCACACGAAAAAACATCTCATTAATCGTTACATTTTCATCAGCAACAATATCTCCAAATGGCGCATTTGTGGTAGTGCCAACCTCCGCATATGCCAAATTGCGATAATGCTCCATACGTTCATTGGCAAGTGATACTGCCGCCCGTCGTTGTTTTCCATCTTGCATATGAACCATCGTTTGGGTAAACACATTATAAAAAGTCGTCACAAGCAACGAGAAAACAAAAAGTGCAACCAGACCTTCTATTAAAGTAAACCCTCTTTTGTGCGTAAGTGCCATATATGTATAAATTAAATATTTTCCAAAACACTATACATCGGCTGTAACATCGCCACTGCAAAAAATCCCACCGCGGCACCAATCACGAGCATAAGCACCGGCTCAATGATCGATGAAAGATTTTTTGTGATCTGATTCACTTCCTCTTCATAAAATTCCGCCAACTTTACCATCATATCCTCCGTTTTACCCGTTTCCTCGCCAACGCGAATCATCTGCGCGACGATCACGGGGAAAATAACAGGATATTCCGCAATCACTGTCGACAACTCCACACCGCGCTGGATCTTATTGCGACCTTCCAGTACCGCTTCCTTGAAAAATGTATTTGTTAATGTATTTGCGACAATATTGAGAGAATCCACCACAGACACACCGCTGTGCAAAAGTGAACTATAGATGCGCGCAAATCGCGCGCAATTTACTTTGATCACGATATGTTTGAGAATTGGCGTTTTGAGCAAAGCAAAACTCGCCGCCTTTTTGCCCATATCCGTCGATGAGAATGCCTTGAGAAAAATCCCACCTCCGATAAGAACGATTGCGATGAGAACGCCATGGTTTTGCAAGGCATCACTAAGTCCGATAATAAATCGAGTTGGTGCCGGGAGTTCCACCTTCATATCACCAAAAACACCCAAGATCTGTGGCAAAATATATGTAAGCATGATCACACCAACGATCGCCATCGCACTCACGATCACGGCCGGATAGATCAATGCACCACGCACTTTTGACCGAAGTTCATGCTCCTTTTCTATTTGAATGGTAATGATATTTAACGATTCATCCAATGTGCCGCCAATTTCACCCACGCGGATCATGTTGACAAAGAGATCATTGAAGATTGCCGGATATTTTGTCAAAGAATCACTCAACGACAACCCTTTCTGCACATCCTTATACACATTATTCAATACTGCTTTAAAATGTTTATTTTTGGTTTGCACACCAAGATTATCCAGTGCACGTGCAATTGTAAGTCCCGACGACACCATTACACTCAAATTGCGCGTAAAAAACAACTTTTCCTTCAAACTCACACCTTGTATACGATCAAAAAAATTGATATGTGGCTTATGATCCAGATCATCCACACGCTCGATCGATGTAACAACAAAACCTTCTCCGCGCAATTGCAGAGCGAGATCACGTTCGTTTTTTGCGTCCAATTCACCCGAACGCGGTTTTCCTTCAATACTTTTTGCTGTATATAAATATTTTGACATTGTATGTATTCAAAAATTCTTATTCTTTTGTAACACGCATTACTTCCTCAATACTCGTAAGTCCTTGGACGATCTTGTAAAACCCATCCTCTACCATCGTGACCATGCCATCCTCTCGCGCCTTCTTTTCCATTGTTTCCGATGTAGCGTTTTGTGTGATCATTTTTTGTATTGCCTCTGTGATTTCAAAAACCTCATAGATACCATTTCGCCCTTTATAACCGGTACCACTGCATTGTGAGCATCCATTCGCTTTAAATAGTTCAATGTCCGTCCACTTCGTCCCCGGCTTCAGTCCGCCGATGCGATACAATGTTTTTGAGATCGTATCGAGATCATAATTTTTCCCCAACGTTTCCACTTCCTTTGCATCCAATTTATACGGTTGCCGACATTCGCCACACAATCGACGTACAAGACGTTGCGCGATCACGATATTGGTTGTTGATGCAATAAGAAACGGCTCCACACCCATATCCACCATGCGCGGAATTGCTCCAGCAGCAGAATTTGTATGCAGTGTAGAGAGTACCAGATGTCCGGTCATTGCCGCATGGATCGCAATCTCCAATGTTTCCTTGTCACGAATCTCACCCACCATGATAATATCCGGGTCCTGACGCAGGAGTGCACGCAGTGCCGCGGCAAATGTCATTCCGATCTTTGTCTGCACTTGTGTTTGATTGATGCTATCCATCCGATATTCCACAGGATCCTCAACGGTTGAGATGTTCACCTCCGGTGAATTCAAGATGTCCACCACGGTATAAAGCGTCGTTGTTTTGCCGGAGCCTGTCGGACCGGTTACCAAGATCATACCATTCGGTTTTTGAATCTCACGATGTACTGCCTCCAATGCCTCTCCAAACATTCCCATTTTTTCCAATGTCAATCCATGTGATGTCTCGTTCAAAAGACGCATGACGATTTTCTCCCCATCAAACACCGGCAAGATACTCACACGAAATGAAATCCTGTAATCCTCTTTTTCAATTTTGAAACGACCATCTTGTGGCAAACGATGTTCATCCAACTTCAAGTTAGATAACACCTTGATGCGCGCAACAATTCCCGGTAAGGCATTTTTTGGCAAGGTCATCGCTTGCCGTAAAATGCCGTCCACACGATAGCGAACGATCACATCTTTTTCTTGCGGCTCAATATGAATATCAGATGCGCCATCGAGAATTGCGTGTTTGAGAAGTGTATCCACGATACGCACGATCGGGAGATCCTCCGCGATTTTTACCAGATCATCATCCTCCCCTTGCGTCGCAATTGCAATTGCATCCTCTGGAATGATCTCACCAAATTCCACTTTCAAACTCTTGGCATACTGTTTGATCACTGTGCGAAAACTGTCCTCCGTCGTCATATACGGCATAATCTCCAGATCGGTCTTTTTGCGCAAAAAGTCAATGATTTGCAAATTTTCCGGATCAAGCATGGCAACTTTAAGCGTTTTTCCGCTTTTTTCAAAGGCAACTACTTGTGACTTTTTTGCCACCTGCTCGGGAATCATACTCAAGATCTGTCCGGATACATTTTCCTTTGTGAGGTCCACAAATGGGTACCCAAGCACGCCTGCTTTGATCCTCACACACTGTTTATCATCAATGATATTTTGTTGGACCAAAAGATCACATAACTGCTCCTGATCTTTTTCCGCCTGCGCAAAAACCGGACCAAGTGTTTCTTGGTCAAGAATATTGTTTTCCAAAAGATAATCACGCACTTGTGAATTTTCTATTTTCATATCTTTGTTTTTGTGTCCATCTCGTAACATTATATCATCAAAAGTCCAAGAAAACAAAAAAAATAAAAACACACATCATAAAACGATGTGCATTTTTATTTCTGATTGTCCTCATGTCTACCAGTCCATCCTGTCGCTCGCGAGCGACGAGACTGCATGTCTAATAATCGATAATTACATCATCCCGCCCATGCCCGACATACCACCACCCATGCCTCCGGCCGGCGTATGATCATGTGCATCAGGTTTATCTGTGATCACCACTTCTGTCGTGAGAAGCATCGACGCAACAGACACTGCATTTTCAATCGCTGTGCGCGTCACTTTGAGTGGATCAATAATTCCCGCCTTGACCATATCATCTTCAAAACGATCCTCCAATGCATTGTATCCGTAATTTTTTCCTTTGCTTTCCACCACAGCATTCAATACGACTGCCGCATCGCGCTCGCCGGCATTTGCCACGATCTGTTTGAGCGGTGCAGAAAGCGCGCTTATGAGCGTCTTGTATCCTGCACGAAACTCATCGTTTGCCTTTGCGTCACACACAATGACATTCGCCGCCTTGACCAATGCACTTCCACCGCCTGCAACAACACCTTCTTCCACAGCCGCTTTTGTCGCCGCCAACGCATCTTCAAGTTTGTGACGTACATAACCCATTTCTGTTTCTGTTGCCGCACCGGCACGAATCACCGCTACGCCGCCGGAAAGTTTCGCCATGCGTTTCTGCAATTTTTCTTTGGAATACTTGGAATCTTCTGTCTTGATTTGTTTTGCGATGTACTCTGCACGTGCTTTGATATTTTTCTTCGTGCCTTTGCCGTCCACAATCACCGTCTCATCCTTTGTCGATACAACCTTGGCCGCACTACCCAACACCTCAAGTCCTACATTTTCCACAGTCATACCTTTGTCCTCTGTGATCACTGTTGCACCCGTCACAATAGCGATGTCCTCAAGCATTTCTTTGCGTGTTTCACCAAATTCCGGTGCCTTGACCGCAAGTACGTTGAGTGCGCCACGCAATTTATTGACCACGAGAGTTGCCAACGCTTCACCTTCCAAATCATCACAGATAAGCACGATGTCCTTCTTGCCACTCTGCGCGATCTTTTCAAGTAGCGGTAAAATATCGCTGATCGCGGAGATCTTTCTATCGGTGATGATGATTGCAGGATTGGCGATCTCCGACTTGCGCGATTCTGCATCAGTCATCATATACGGCGATACATAACCTTTATCAAATTGCATGCCTTCCACCACATCATAGGAGAGTCCCACGGTCTGTGATTCTTCTACAGTGATCACGCCATCTTTGCCGACACGCTCCATCACATCCGCAATCATGCGTCCCATTTCTGCGTTTTCTGCACTGATCGTCGCGACTTGTGCGATTTCTTCTTTACTGGAAACCTTCTTGGAATTTTTCTGCAATACGGCAACCACATCATTTTTTGCCGCTTCAAGTCCCTTGCGAATGCCTACAGGATTGATCCCCGTTTCCACAAACTTCAAGCCTTCGTTGACGATCGCTTGCATCATGATCGTTGATGTCGTCGTGCCATCCCCTGCCGCATCATTGGTCTTGTCTGCCACTTCTTTGATAAGCGATGCGCCCACGTTCTCAAATTTGTCTTCCAATTCAATATCTTTTGCGATCGATACACCATCGTTGGTCACTGTCGGTGCACCAAATCCTTTGTCCAAAACCACATTGCGTCCTTTCGGACCGATCGTTGTCTTGACCGCATTTGCCACCTTATCCATACCGGCCACAACTTTTTTGCGTGCATCCGCACCAAATTCAATTTGCTTTGCCATAACTTTTTTTATTAATTGATTACACAAAATTACTTGTAAAGATGAATTAGCAATCTAATACCGAGAGTGCTAATCCTCTCCTTATTGTAGCGAATTTCAATTCCATGTCAAGAGAAAATACAAAAAAAGAATTTTCCAAATTAAAAACACCCCATACAATCACGATTGCATGGGGTGTGAATGGGCAAATGCCCTAATAATCTTCATACACCCACCGATACTTCCGGGTGTGATATCCGTTCCACCAGCCTGTGCGCACTTTGAGCACATAACCAGGACCGGGACACGGTGGCGGATTAAAAACCCACGGGAAATTAATAGGTCGAGGAAAAGGCAATGCAATTTCCGGTCCCCCACAATACCGGTGGTGACGGACAAAGGTGGGTGGTGGGTGGTGGCGGAAATGTCGCCCTCCATGATAAAACGGGAGACGATGCCGAAAAGTCTGTCCACCTCCATAGTGCGACGGGGGTTGAAAATGATGTCCTCCTCCGTGTATTGGTGGTGGCGGAAAACCCCAACCAATAGACGGGATCACTAGGGACAAAAAACCGATTGCTACTACAATGAGCTTTTTCATTTTTTCTCCTTGCTTCCTTTTTTTGATACATCTCCAATTGACACACGCCGATGGAAAAGAACATTCCTCAAATATATTACTCGTTATAAAAGAATTTTGACGATTTGTCAATTACAAAACCGCAAATATAAAAACCCGTGTCATTCCCGTGAAGCTTGTCCTCGAGAAATTGGGGAACGGGAATCCAGAATTATATATATTCAGTAAATATTTTACAAAGATACGGTTTTCAAATTGGTGATAAAAAAATAAAAGCGCCAATCTGCTGATCAACGCTTTTTACCCCCACCCAAAGAATTCACTCACCCTCAGCCTCCTCATCATCTTCCCCTTCAGGAATGGTGATGAATTGCTTTATTTGCTGGCCATTCCCCAGATCCAAAACCCGTGTTAAATTTTCAAATCCTGGCGGAGCGTTGGGCGGATTTTTTCTGTCATATTTTTTCCATTGCCGTTCGCCCTCTGGAATGAAATGAAACTGGACAACCCGTCCATTTTCCACTTCAACCTCCCGCAGTTCTATGGCATATCCCTGTGGCAGATTGATCCAGCCGCCATGATATTTCCGCCATGCCCTGAGATGTGAGTCGTCAATGATAACATGACGCTCGACAACCGGTGGTGGCGGAGGCACCTGCCCTTCGATCTCCACCGGAACAGGAATGGGAATAAATATCGGTGGCGGAAGAGGCGGACGCGGAAAACAAAATCCGCTCGTCGCAAAAAAGAAAATGGAAACGAAAATGAAAAAAGAAGTCCTCTTCATGTCTAATACCTCTTTGTCTTCGGTTTCTTTGGAGTAACAGGTGGTGCGTACGCTATTTCCGTCTCGTTCCACTCACTGCCCCTGACGATTTCCCACTGCTTGGTACGCGGATCATAACATGCATCCGCGTCAACAGTTGTTTTGTAAATCGTCCCATCAACGGCTGTTTTTTTGGAAACAACCTTTGATGTCATACATTCCTCGCCGATGTACGATCTGAATTCATTGCCATACGCGCGAGTGGGCCTGTAGTGCATGCCCGGCTCAAATACTACGCTTGAACCATCTGCAGCCACCCAACTGCCCGGCGCATTTGATTGGTATGCAACAGCCAATCGTTCCTGATCGCTCTTTGCAAGCTGTTGATAGTACTTTATTTTTGCTACACTTTCTGCGATTTTGAATCCGAGATTGACGCCTTCGGCCACTGTGTTGGCAACCTGCATTACCCTGCCGGCTGCATCAATGGCACGGAGTGCTCTGTCCGGATTGCATCCGGTCATCAAAAAAACCGCCACAATCACACATGTAACTGCACAAATCCTTCCCTTTTTTATGTTCATCTTTGCTCCTCTCTTTTGATTTTTCAAGCAATTCCGCCTATCGGAATCACAAAAAAATAAAATGGTGTAAAAGAACTACGATTTTCGAGTATAGCATAATAATAAAAATCTGTCAATCATCGTTGTCCACAGCCAAAAAGCGAGATCTTGCCTCGCTTTTTTTCGTAATCACGCTCTAATTTTGTCGTCCCTCGATTGCCGCGATCAGTACTGCGGCAGCAATACCAATGCGCCGATCAATGATACTCGGCCATTGCGTTAGATCGATCTCCAGTTTATAGATAAACGGATTGAATCGCTGGCGAATATCTGCCACACGCACACCACTGATCATGAGATCATAATTTTGCGGGATCAAATTCAGGATCAACCGCCGCACAAGTGCCAGTCCCAGAGAATCCTCAATGCATACACCGATCTCCTGATCGTTTTTATCCATCACGATCCATTCATCACGCACGAGAGCATTCCATCCCTTGCGTTTGAATGCACCAATCTTCTCTCCCGTCTTGCTATCCACCACATCATACGCGGCAGAAAAATCCAAAATCTCTCGTGTGTGAATAAGCATCACTTCATCTGTCTTATTTTCGTCTGCGTACAATCGAATATCTTCTCTCAACTTAAACGCTTTTTGCGCCGCATGGAGTATCATCACGCCATTTTCATCAAAAATATCGAATCGCGCACCCATGAGTTTGAACACCTTCCGACGAAGCATGTACTTTTCGTTTTGGATCATTACCTTATTATTAATAATATTTTTTTAAAAAACCTCACATTGATTTATCCATAGCATCATAAAGGGTTTTCAATTCTACAAATTTTTCCTGATACTTCACGAGAGCACCTTTCATTTCTGCAAGTTCTTCCTCTTGCCTCGCTATATCTTCCTGCAACATCTCAATACGACCCTGACGCTCCTGAATTTCCCTCAACATCCCTTCCTTCTGTCCCGCATTCTTCTGATCAACGGTCATATTTTCCTGTCGTTCAAAATGCGCATCATAAGGACCCCGCAGTTCATCTGATAATAAATGACCACTTTTGTTTTTGCCCAGAATCTTATCCATCACTGGTCGTTGACTATCCTCTTTACGTCTTATTTCCTCAGCCAGCGCATTCGCAATTTCTGTTTCCCTGATCGCACTTTTTCTCACAAACCCACCCTCTGGCAAATCAGCATACTTCTCTTTTTCTTCTCCCGGCAGATCTTTCACCGATTTATATTTTGGATCATACGGATCGAAATTTTCCATAGCCTTAGCCTTAAATTATTTATTACTGTAAGTATAGATCACTTTTGGATCGCTTACAATTGTTTCATTTTGCACAAAATATCATATGCACAACAAAAAAGGAGCGAATTATACTAAATTCGCTCCCAAAGACTCCATTTGCATTTTGATCATGTGTCATGGGCTCCACTCTTGTCCGGCTCCAATGATCGCCCACAGCATAAAGGGCGGAACGATAAGGACAAGGAACGCCACATCGAATACTCTTTGCCACAGCAATGCACCTACAAAAAACAACCACCCGATAACCACCGCAACCGCAAAAACAAGCAACATGCCAAACAGCACATTCATGATCATCGTTTTGATCTTTTTCTTCTCATCGCCATACGCGTGTGCCATATGTTCCCCCTTTAAAAAGTTTTTAAAAAACTTGTCTGACATCAAATAGATAGATTATGCCGTACACAACTATGCAACAAACTTTTGTCATTCTGAACTTGTTTCAGAATCTCAAAATTATGACTTATATAGATACTGAAACAAGTTCAGCATGACATAAATATTAAATGAGCTCCGTATCATATATTTTAACATCCATCGCATAGCGCTTCAAAAAACGCAGGAAATCTTTTGTAGAAATTTTGAGTGATGCCGTGTTGCGAAACGGATGGAAATGCACAGACGCATAATCAAAAATTTCTTTATCCACCACAACACCCACTTCTCCGGCGTTTTCATGAATGAGACCAAACGGCGTCACGGACCCCGGCGTAAGTCCGAGATTATTTTCCAAGCGATCCGCTGATGCAAAACCCATCTTGCGATGCTCGCCCAAGAATTCCGCCAGATGCGGGATATCGATATTTTTTTGCGCACACAATATGACGAGATAATGCTTGCGTCCGCGACGATTTTGCATAAAAGCATTTTTGCAATCCACCCCCATATCATGATCGCGATAAAAACTCCCCGACGCCTCCACCGTCCCAAAAGCCGGATGTTCGAATTTTTCATAAGGAATATTCATTTCATCCAATATTTTATATAATTTTTGTTCGTATAGATCTGCCATGCATTTTTTTAAAAATTCAAAACTTTTACCTACCGCAGGAGCAGGTTTTATAACCTGCTCCAACCTTTTCCACTTTGCAGGAGCAGGTTTTACAACCTGCTCCGAACTTTTATAGCTCATCCACTTTCAGTTCACATAACTCATTCGCCGAAGACCAATACCAATCTTCCGGCTTCATCACATAATTCTTTCTGACAGGATTATTATGCATATATGTTAACTTATTTTGGAAAAAAGATTCCAATCCTATACATTTCGGCATATTGGTTTTTTGCCAAAACTCATAATTTCCTTTCTGGTCTAAAAATAACTTCAGAACCGTCGGTTCGTTTTTAATAAGATTTTTTCTAAATTCTCCGGATGTAAATCGCTTGAAATCGCGTACAAAACCGGACACATCCGGTGACTGAACGATCACGTGAATATGATTGAGTATAAAAACAAAACCGTATAATTTTAATCCTTTATGTTCTCGACAATATGCGAGAGAATCAGCCAAAATATGCCACCGATGATGACGGTCGAAAAGATAATACCATCTTGCAACAGTCATGGTTAAAAAATATATATCTTGATTGAAATCTTTTGATATACGTACTGATGGCATGAGCCTATTTTAACACAATCACAAAAACACAAAAGAGGGTTTTTCTATTGGCGGTTTGTTACCTGTGACGGAATATTCACAATTTTGCAGGAGCATAGTTGTACTATGCTCCGTAATGTTTATTATGTGAGATAAAATGAAAGGAGCAGGTTATAAAACCTGCTCCTGCGAGATAAATTTAAAACCAGACCTCACACGCGTGCGAGATCTGGTATAGTGTTTTACATCACTTTATTTGCCACCACCAAATCGGTAGCGGACCCCTCAATATCGAAGTACTTCCGAAGAATTTTAATCTTTTCTTCCAGTTCACCGATGCACTTTTTGAGATTTTCTTGATCCAAGTTGTTTAATGGATCTGTCGTAAACCCCAACACACCATCCTTGAAGATTCCCGTCGCATGGATGAATTGCAAATTTCTGATCATACTATTCCACTCAGAGTTGAGCAAAATTTTAATCTTTTCATCAGAGTCATGATCAATGCCAATCTGGCTTTGTGCAAATTTGAGTATGCGGACCGAATGCTCCGCATGACTGATCTTTGCGATCTCACTCAAACGATACACGGCAAATGATTTTTTCTCCTCAGCCTGTGACATTGGCTGTGACATTGGCGGCGTGGAAACAAATGAGACAATAAGTCTGCCTAGAAAAATGCCCAACAACAATGCCAGACCGATAACAAAAAGCCATTTTACTTTTCTCCCTTGATTTTTCATTGGATGTAACCTCCTCTTTTTATTGAAAAAATCAACTATATTAAATAACTCCATATGAATTGATACAACCGTCCATTGTACACCTAAATCGTCATTTTGTCAATATTTCTGCAACATTATTCAATAGTAAAAAAAGCTCGCAGGAGCAGGTTTTACAACCTGCTCCGAACTTTTCATAACTCATCCACTTTCAATTCTCTACTCCCCAACTCCTACCCTTATAGTCCCGTCGCTCGCGAGCGACGGGACTGACGCCTAAAATCCTACTACTCCCTAACTTCTACTCCCTACAACCTAAAAATCTACACTTTAAACTCCACCACATCACCCTCTTGCATGATATAATCTTTGCCCACTGTACGCAGTACACCCGTGTCACGTGCCTTGCTCCAACTCCCCGCTTCGATCAGTTTCTCCCAATTCACCACATCCGCACGGATAAATCGGTCTTTGAAATCATTGTGAATTGCCGCACCGGCTTCCGGTGCCGTGGAACCTTTTTTGATCGTCCATGCACGCGTTTCCACTTCGCCTGTTGTGAGAAATGTCTGCAGTCCGAGCAGTTCAAAAGATTTTGTAATGAGATCTTGCAGATGCGATCGCATACCGAGCTCTTCCGCTTCTTTTTTGCTCATCTCCATGAGCTCCTCTTCGATCTTGATGTCCAGTGCGACATGCGGTCGCGCGAGAAGTTTTGGATCCAATGCTGCGTCAAGGTCGGAGACGTTGTACACATACATGATCGGTTTCATCGTGAGGAGACTCATCTCTTGTATGATCTTTTTTGTCGGCTCATGCGTCAGATCAACCACAACTGTTCGCGCCAACTTTCCACTGTCCAGTGCATCTTTGATCTTTTGTACAATTTCTTTTTGTGCAGGTGCATCTTTATCATTCCCGCGTGCCAATTTTTCCAATCGCACGAGCGTCTTGTCCACTGTCACCATATCAGCGAGGATGAGTTCCATTTCGATGATCTCAATATCTCTCTCCGGATCGACAATGTCATGCACGTGCGTGATCGTCTCCTTGACGAACACACGCACCACTTGCACGATCGCATCCACCTGACGAATATTCGCGAGAAATTTATTGCCCAAACCCTCTCCCTCTGATGCACCCTTGACCAATCCTGCAATATCCACGAACTCGATGATCGTCGGCACAAGCTTCGTACAACCCGTAAGGTCTGCCAATCTCTGCAATCGCTCATCCGGCACAGTGACCACGCCGACATTCGGCTCGATCGTACAAAACGGATAGTTGCTGATGTCAACCTGCTTTTGTGTCAATGCTTTAAAAAGTGTGGACTTCCCGACATTCGGCAGTCCGACGATCCCTACTTGTAATCCCATAAACTAAACGCTCTTATAATATTTAACCACATCGTCAAATCCGTGTGCCACATGATCCGCTACGTCCATTACCTTGTCCCGCATCATGTGCTCTACAAATGCCACGAAATGATCTGCCGCTCCGGATTGCTTTACTTCATAATCCGTCCATCCATCCCCCACCATAATGACCTTACCCCCCAATTGCAACTGCTTCACCTGCAATGCCTTCCCTGACGGCTTGACCAAACAACTGTTCACATCATAGCCGATCACCTCCCCACGATCATCAAAGGCAAAACTATTTGCATGTACGTTCTGCGCATCGATCCCCAGTTCTGTCGCAACGGGTATGATGAAATCATAAAACCCCCCTGAGATGATATGAATGTTTTTATGATACTTTTTCAAAAAATCCCGATTCTTGAGTACCGACACCGTCACTGCGCGCATCACATGATCTTTGAATGCCGTAATATCATCTCTGTGCAAATGCATCAATGCCAACCGCTGACTCAGAGACTGTGCAAAACTGATCTCACCTTGCATGCCCATTTCGGTGATCTCTTCGATCTTTTGTGCCAAGTCAACATCATATCCCGTGCGGCGCATCACAAACTTCGCCAGTTCATCCAGCGTTTCGATCGACACGATCGTACTGTCAAAATCACAAATTAAATGTTTTTGCATAAAAATATATTTATGTTCTTCATTGTTCATTATACACTACTCATTCTACTCGGATTGTGTCGGAAAATTCACAGATTGTCAATATAAAATAAAAAAAGTCCGGGAAGAACTTATAAGATGATGTTCTGAACATTGTCAGATCTTATAGTCCTTACCCGGAGCAGAAATCAGCGCAAACTTGGCACTGACCATTTCCGACACAGTCGGATGTCCCACATAATTGCCCGTGGAAGACGACCAAGAAATGCAAAAATTTTTTTAATGTACTTCATCACAAACCTCCCATTGTTAAGATTGCAGTATTTTCTAACACAAAAGTACCATGATTTGATTCAAAAGTCAACCTTTTTGATAGCAGCAATTTGGATACTTCTGTGCCAGTATTTCCAATTGATCGATCCAGTACATCTCTTCCACCGGCATCGATTCAAATGCCACATACGGCAATGAAAGACCGCCCGTCACATTGAACCAGAACCACGCGAACGCCTCCAAATTACTACGCACCAACTTATAACTATTCCAATCCCTGCGAATCCGTTTCATCACATCATAATCGATCTTGACAATCTTGATGTGCGAATGAAGGAGTTCGACCAACATAATGATATATTCCTGCTGATCGGGAATCCGATGGCAAAATGTGCACAGATCATCAATATAGATCCGTATCCCTGTTTTTTTGCACACGTATGCCAGCTGTTGCATGGCGTGTGGCGATAATTGTGCATTTTCCTTGAGTTCCACATTTATCGGCACATTATCGCATGTGGAAAGAATCTCACACACTTCATTCCATGATCCCTCTGGACTTTCCAGATTTACCGAAAAGTACTGCCCCGGAATAACGTCCATGCTCCGGATGAACTCAACTTGCCAACGCAAAAGTAATGGGAACATTTTTTCCATCTTTTCTGCAGGCATCTCATTGAACGCCTTGCCTATGAGAAACTGTGGCAACAATTCCGGCTCACACCGCGTAAGAAGTTCTCCACCCAGATTTTGATATGCGATTTTTGGTATATTCTTACCTCGCGATATGTCGAGCACGCGTTGCGCTCGTATGCGCCATCTCCGATCGATCGTAACCAGATCACCAATATGCGGAATCAATCGTTCTGGATAGTGCATCACAACATCGTATAACACCTCCCATGGTTCACAGTAGTTATCGTAGACACTTTTTGGTTTATTCATCATCACCGCTCCTTAAGTTAGGTTGATGTATATTTTTTTGTTAATGATACTGATGTGATGTTATATCACAAAACATGTCATTTGTAAATGGTGTATTTTTTCATTTTATATTCAGTGTTATACTTATCATATATCATTAAACACACCAAACTATGCACCAAGAAATTTTTAAAGCATATGACGTCCGCGGGATCTATCCTACGGAAATTGATGAGGATGCTGTTTACAAGATCGGTCATGCCGTTGTCGCAGAGCTCAGCGCCAAAACACTTGCCGTCGGACGTGATGCGCGCGAATCCGGTCCGTCACTTCACACGGCTCTTCTCAATGGGATCACGGATGCTGGTTGTGATGTGGTTGACTTGGATATGATCACGACACCGATGCTCTATTATTCTTCCCATGCACTTGATGTAGATGGTGCAGTTTCTGTCACGGCATCTCATAATCCGGGAGAATATAACGGCGTAAAGATCTGTCGCAGAGATGCCCAACCTGTCGGCAGTGCGACCGGACTCAACGACATCCGCGACGCAGTGATCGCCGGCACATTCACAAAATCCCACAGAAAAGGAACCGTCACCACATACAACATCCGCCCATCATACTATGAATACTTCAGTAAATTTGCTGCATTTGGAGATAAAAAATTCACGATCGTTGTGGACTGTGCCAACACCATGGGTGTGCTAGAGCTTCCTTTTTACAAAAAATATTTTGCCGATAATTTCAACGTGATCGAGCTTTACTGCGACCTCACCAATGCATACAATGCACACGAGGCGAATCCACTGAAAACAGAAACGTTGCGAGAACTCCAAGAAAAAGTCATCGCCGAAAAGGCAGACCTCGGCATTGCCTATGACGGTGACGCCGATCGCATCGGATTTGTGGATGAGACTGGTGCAGTAATTCCTATGGATCTCACGACAGGGCTCATTGCTAAAGTGCTCCTTGAAAACAATATTGGCGCAACCATTCTCTATGATCTGCGATCATCGCGCGCAGTCAAAGAAGTGATCGAGGAGAGCGGTGGCATCGCACACGAATGTCGTGTGGGTCACGCATTTATCAAAGCGCAGATGCGTGAAGAAAACGCCCTCTTTTCCGGCGAACTATCCGGTCATTATTATTTCCAAGCAAACAAAAATGGTGAAGTAAGCACTCTCGCCGCATTCACATTGCTCAACTTGATGGCACAAACCGGTCAAAAAATCTCCGAACTCGTCGCTAACCTAAGACGCTATGCACACAGTGGAGAAATTAATTCCGAAGTGCATGACAAGGATGCCGTCATTGCAACGCTCAAAGAAAAATTCAGCGACGGCACACTCAGCGAGCTCGATGGTATCAAAATCGATTACCCCGATTGGTGGTTCAACGTCCGTCCGTCCAACACCGAACCCGTTCTCCGACTTAATTGTGAAGCAAAAACGCAAGAAATAATGGAACAAAAACGTGATGAACTCCTCGCAATCATTCGCAGCTAAAGCAGTTTTATACAAACAATATTATCACCAAAAAAAACTGTGACTTGTACTCATGGTCAATGTACCGTCATTGCAATCCGCCTTGTGTGAAGAAAAATCTACCTACCGTTAGACAGGAAATCTTTTTGCAATATGCACCATTAGCCCCCTGTCATTCCCATGAAAACGGGAATCTATTTTCTCGTTTATGTGCTACTGCACACCACGCTCAATTCTCTGTGCAGAAATCAGTTGTTTAACGATTTTTTCAACTTCCAATTTTGATGAAACATTCGATGCAGGTACAAGGAATTTTTCAAAGACCACTTTATCAACGTCATCATATATTATCAAAGATTGCTCTTCATTTTTACTAATCATTGTCCCCATCAAAATACGATGCGTAATATGTCTCGACACTTCCCATTTATCCATGTTTCCAAAAAAAGCCGTATGAACTTCTTTGAAAACTTCATAGCAGTACTCCAGATCCTGCTCTGCGATGTGTATAACACGTTCACGCAACTGCGCTCCTTCATTATACATTTCCTCTGCTTCTTCAAACGTCAATTTTTTTTGACCCTCAGATTTATTTTTATCAAGATTGCCAATATTATTATTTTTGTGCAAATTTACCTGCATCTGTGTTTCAAACTTTTTCCCCTCCATAATTTTTATTTTTTTCTAACTTAAATGATAAAGCCCACCTTTTCTTTCACTTCCCGTATTTTCTTTTCCGCGATCTTCTCTGCTCGCCTTGCACCATCATGCAAAACTTGTAATGCATCCTCATCACTTATTGCCTGCATGCGTTCTTGAAAAGGTGTAAGGAAGTTCACGATCACTTCCGCGAGATTATTTTTGAAGTCGCCATACCGCTTGCCTACAAATTTCTGTTCCACTCCCTGCGCAGTCATACCTGCAAGAATTGCATAAATATTGATGAGATTTTTGAGTGCCGGTTTTTCATCACGGTATACGATCTCTTCCCCGCTATCCGTCACCGCTTTGCGGATCTTTTTGCGCACACTCTCCGCATCATCCATGAGAGAAATATAATTATACTCACTCGCAGCAGACTTACTCATTTTTTTCTCCGGATTATCCAGTCCCATAATCATCTTTCCTTCTTCTTTGACAAAGTATTCCGGCACAACAAATGTCTCACCAAATCGTTTATTAAATCGTCGTGCAAGCGTCCGTGCAAGTTCTACATGTTGCACCTGATCCTGTCCCACCGGTACAGTCTGTGTATCGTAAAGTAAAATATCTCCAGCCATTAAGACAGGGTAATCAAAAAGCCCCATGCCAGCAGAATTAAATCTTTCCTTTATAAATTTTTGAAAAACATCAGCTGCGGTTTGTGCAGTGATTTTATATACCTGTTGTTTCGTCAAATCATTCGTTGAATTTCCTACTACTATTTCTTCAAGCTTTCTTTCTGACTGCTCTTTAATGAAAGGAACAATTGCCTCGACATCCATTCCAGTTTTATCCTTAAACTGTGTCATTTTTGTCAAATCACCATTCTGTGTAATAGTATTCAAAATCCAACACAATTCCGCATGTGCTTTGACATGCGACTGAATAAAGATCGTGGACTTCTCTGGATCGATCCCTGCCGCGAGATAGATCTTTGCGATCTCAATTGTTTTCTTTTTTAAAATTTCCGGATCTTGCGGTACAGTGATCGCGTGCATATCCACGACACAAAAAATTGATTCATATTCATCCTGCATATCCACCCAATTCTTGATCGCACCAAGATAATTCCCGATATGCAAATTACCACTCGGTTGTATCCCCGAAAAAATTCTTTTCTTTGTCATAAATTTTTTTAAAATAAAATCATACTACTATATCAATATAGTAGTATTTTAACGATCACTTGTCCATAAAACCCCTGTACCAGTACGGTACAGGGCACAGCCCTTTACATACTTTTTATTTGTTACTTTTTCCGCCCAAGGTGCCTGCCGGTAGGCAGGGTGGACAGGGATCAGCCTTTGACTGAAACTTTTGATTTTATATTTTTGATCTTTGATTTTATTATGGTCTGCCCGCAGCCGTATACGTCACTGATCCTTCGTATTCTCCTGCGATCTGTGTGCTGGGGACATTGACGCGGTAGCAGATCTCTGTATCTGTGTGGGTGTTGCTGTAGGTTGTGTGTCTCATGATGTCTGTTGTGGTGTGCGGGATACCGGCGTAGAGTTGATCTGGATCATCACACGTTGTGCCTGTGCCCCACCATGATTCATTCTTTGTGGCTGTGGAGTTTAGGATACCAAAGCCTAGTCCTGTTGTTGTGAAGGTTTGTGCATTGGGGGTTGCGGGGTCCCATGGGGTTTTGTCTTGGATCTGTCCGTCACTTGTAGCTGATTGTGTTGTGTGATAGAGGGTGTTGTCTGATCCTCTGTCATTGGTGAGTTGGAGATCGTAGCCATTGTCATCGTTTGTGGTGACGGTGCAGGTTGTGGTGTTTGACTGTGGGGTTTGGGGTATGAGTGTGGAACCATTGTCGATGTCTACATCTGTGCCACAGTCGAGTGTAAGGTTTTCTCCGATGGTTGCGGAGATGTTGTTTGATCCTGATTCGTTTATTTGTAAAGTTTGAAAGCTTGTTTCATCACTGGAGGTTGTGCCTGCACTGTTTGTTGCGTAGGCTTGGACGTAATATGTTGTGCCTGGGGTGAGGTTTGTGAGAGTGCAGGAGTAGTCTCCGACTCCTCCTGTTCCTGCGGAACAGGAGTCCGTGTAGTTACCACTTTCTGTACCCCAGTGGATGAGACGTTCTGGGTCTTCGCCTCCTGTTTCTGTGATTGTGCCGTTTCCTGTAGCTGTGGTGTCTGTGATGGAGGTGGGGGATGGGGTTTGGGTGGGGAGGGTGGGAGAAACAACGGGTGGAGTCGCATCCATCGCAGTCATAATAAATCCAGAGAAAGCTACAGCAACAAGTTGACTGTCACCATACACAATGGCATATCCATATTCGCTACTCTGAGACATCGTATATTCATCCCAATTGACACCATCAGAGGATACCATGTATATATTATTATCCGCCAAAACAACAAATTGATCTCCTCCATAACCTACCACACTCCAATTTATAGTCACTGGCAATGAAGGCGTCGCCCATGTAGTGCCACCATCAGAAGATGTATAAATTGTACTGCCTCCAGCTTCTGTGACAACAAAAAGACCATTTCCATAGGCAATTGAACCAAGACCACCGCTTGTCCCAGAAACAGTATGATCCGTCCAATTGATCCCATTAGATGACGTAGCCACAGTATGCGACATGCCGTCCAGAGCAACAAATACTCCATCACCATATGCCATCGCATCCCAATCAAGCCCCGACATTGTACCACTATATTGCGTCCAATTTATACCATCTATTGATACAGCGACTTTGGACATGTATGATTCGGTCGCTACAAAAATGCCATTACCGTATTCTAATTCATACCAATAATAATCTGTAAGTGTTGCAGAATGTGTCCAATTTACACCATCAGGCGATGTGAGAACATAACCGTCATCTTGAGAAAGAAGCACAAAAACACCGTTACCATAGACAACCGTCTGCCAGTCATGCGACAACGGCAAATTCCTGTGTGTCCAATTTACACCATCAGGCGATGTATAATAATCAGAACCAGTAACGCTTCGAACTGCAACATACATCCCATTTCCATAGGCGACTGTTCCATACGATGTTCCAATTCCCGTCACCTGCGTATTCCACTCAAGCTCGGCTGCACTAACATTATAAGTAATCCCCATACAGCCAATCATAACTGTCATAAAAGCCACATACAAAAATATCTCTTTATTTTTCATACAACATATACATTTAACTCAATAACAACTATTTTACATTTATATCTTATAATATTTGATCTTAGTATACCATACTTTACATGAAAAATTTATCAATCAACGACCCAACTATATGCCCTGCACTATTCCGCATATGTTCCACCTAAAAAACTTTCCAATAAAAATCGTTTTTCCATCAGCTTAAATCACGGACTCATTCATTCTGTCATATACCATTATATCAATTTTCAAATCAGATGCAGACTCAGGCACATTCTCTACCCATCAATTCCCACAACCTCTCATCTTTACAAACTTGTACGATAATACATAGGCTGGCGCAAGAGCATAAAATAGTAAAGTATCTTCAATCATATGCCAAAAATCCAGAAAATGACAAAAACCGAGAACATGTCCCGGTTTTTATTTTCTGATGACGAAGAGATTTGTTACTTTTTCTCTTCATCTTTTGATGCATCCTCCACCTCTGCTTCTTTCGCGCCACCTTCTTCTTTTGGTGTTTCTTGCTTGTCTGACTTAGCTTCAGCTGCCGCTTTGTAGAGTTTTTCACCGATCTTTTGCGCTTCTGTCGAGAGATCTTCTGTTGCCTTTTTGATCTTCTCACCGTCAGCATTTGTATCTTTGAGAACTTCTTTAAGTGCGTCAACTTTTTCTTGTACCGGTTTTTTCTCTTCTTCTGTGAGTTTGTCTCCTGCATCTTTCATCGCCTTTTCCGTTGTAAAGACGAGCGTGTCCGCCATGTTGCGAATCTCAACAAGCTCTTTCTTTTTCTTGTCTTCCTCTGCATGTGCTTCTGCATCTTTTTTCATGCGTTCAATCTCTTCTTTAGAGAGTCCTGATGATCCTTCTATCTTGATGGACTGCTCTTTGCCGGATGCTTTGTCAACCGCTTTTACGCTCAAAATACCATTTGCGTCAATATCAAATGAGACCTCGATCTGGGGGATACCACGCGGTGATGGTGGAATACCATCCAAGATAAATCGCCCCAAAGTCTTATTATCCCCAGCCATTTCACGTTCTCCTTGCAAGACATGGATCTCTACACTCGGCTGATTATCCATTGCTGTTGAAAATACTTGTGACTTACTTGCAGGAATCGTCGTATTCTTATCGATAAGAGGTGTTCGTACACCGCCCATTGTTTCAATGCCAAGCGTCAATGGCGTCACATCAAGAAGAAGCACATCTTTCACATCACCTTGAAATACACCACCTTGAATTGCCGCACCCATTGCCACTACTTCATCCGGGTTGACTGTCATATTTGGCTTCTTGCCAAAAAATTTCTCCACGGTCTGCTGAATGATCGGCATACGTGTCATACCACCCACGAGGATTACCTCGTCAATATCACCTTTGCTAAATCCCGCATCTTTGAGCGCCTGCTCTGTCGGGATCAACGTCTTCTGCACAAGATCATGCACCAATTCTTCCAATTTTGCACGCGTCAACGTCATAACAAGATGTTTCGGACCCTGATCACTTGTTGTGATGAATGGCTGATTGATCTCTGTCTGTTCTGAGGATGACAATTCGATCTTTGCTTTTTCTGCTGCTTCTTTCACGCGTTGCAATGCCAAGTTATCATTTCCCAAATCAATACCCTCCGCTTTTTTGAACTCATCCAAGATCCACTTGATCAAAATTTGATCGAAATCATCACCGCCGAGATGTGTATCACCGTTCGTCGCCTTTACTTCGATCGTATCATTGCTCACTTCGAGGATCGATACGTCAAATGTGCCACCGCCCAAATCATACACAGCGATCTGCTCATCATTTTTCTTGTTAAATCCATATGCGAGTGCCGCCGCAGTCGGCTCATTGATCACGCGACGCACCTTGAGTCCTGCAATTTCCCCCGCCTCTTTAGTTGCCTTGCGTTGCGCATCATCAAAGTATGCCGGCACTGTGATCACCGCTTCTTCGATCTTTTCACCCAGTTTGCTTTCTGCATCCGCCTTCAATTTGCCGAGGATCATCGCACTCACTTCTTGTGGCGTGTAATCCTTATCGCCCATTTTTACTTTGATACTGCCGTTATCCGCTTTGACCACGGTATATGACGAGAGCTTGATATCTGCCTGTACTTCCGCATCATCAAAATGACGTCCGATGAAACGCTTGATACTAAAAAGCGTATTATTTGGATTTGTCACTGCTTGACGCTTTGCCAAAAGACCCACCAGTCGCTCATTGTTTCTATTTACCGCAACCATTGACGGCGTGGTGCGATTACCCTCCTTGTTTTCGATGATCTCCGGCTTGCCCCCCTCAATGATCGCCATCGCCGAGTTCGTTGTGCCGAGATCAATACCGAGAATTTTTCCCATATGATTTATATTAAATAATTGATTATAATAAAAAGATAATTTTTTTGATCTATCATCTTTTCTTTCTCTCCCCCCACAAAAATTGTGAGGAGAGATGTGATCAGACGATTGTTTACTTCTTGTTTTTTACACTTACAGCGATCTTCTTTGGCTTTGCTTCCTCCGCCTTTGGCATTCGGATGGAAAGCACACCATTATCATATTCCGCTGTCGCTTCAGAGCCTTTGACAGCAGCAGGTAAAATAACCGATCGAGAAAATGACCCCTGGCGAATTTCCTTGCGATAATAGTCTTCGCGCTTGACCTCCTTCTTTTCCTTGGTCTCACCGGAAATCGTCAACACATCATTTTCCACCGAGATATCAATGTTTTCCGGATCCATTCCCGGAAGCGATGTTTCAACGATGAGATCGTCATTGTCTTGATAGACGTCGATTGCTGGCGCGAAATTTTGTGGCGCGAAAGGAAAAACTCCTTCATTGAAAAATCGATCGATATCTGCTGTTGGCGTAAAACGCATGATTTCTCTTGTCATAATGTGTTCACCCCCTTTCTATATTAAATCTTTATAGCCTCTCAAACTTTTACAAAAAATTCATTCCTTGCTTTTTGCTCCACCAAGTACTACGCGTGCCGGACGCAGAACTTTTGTACCGATCTCATACCCCGGTTGCGCGATCTTTATCACTTTTGCATCAGCGGGCAATTCTTCCTCCTTATCATTTGCAACGGCTTCCATGATGCGCGGATCAAATTCGTCACCGATCTTCACAGTCATTCTTGCCACACCTTTTTCCTCAAAAACCTTTTCCATTTGCTGTTGAATATACATGATCCCCGTTACCCATGGGTTATCTTTTTCTGTTTCGGGAATGTGATCTGTCGCCGCATGAAAATTATCCACTACCGGCAACATATCAGAGATCACACCTTCTGCCGCATATGCGATAAATTCTTTTTGATTTTCAATTTGCCTTTTTTTGTAATTGTCAAAATCCGCCACGCACCGCTTCCATCTGTTTTCCGCTTCATACAATTCCCCCAACTCTTCCGCCTTTACAATCGCGTCTTTGACCCATTGATTGATATTTTTGTCTTTTAGAACTTCATCGGCAGACATCCATTTATATTCACTATGCTCCTCGCTCAATACGATCTCCCCACCATCATAAAAAGCCAAATATGTCATGATCACACCATCCACATGATCCTTGTATGACACGCGAACACCGCGTAGTGGCCCGATCACACGATATGCGATATCGCCCAACTCCTCTTTGACTTCCCGAGCAAATGCCACTTCCAGTTCTTCGACACCATCCACACGTCCACCGGCAAACTGCCATGCGCCTTTCTCGATCTTGTATGAATTTTCTTTTGCCAAAAGATATTTTTTCTGTTGCGGATCATATAATACCGCTCGTTGCGAAAAATACATTTGTACATTCTTTTTTGCATCCTTCATGATTCTCTATTTTAAATTAATTTATATTACTCGCGATCATCACTATGATGATACTCGTACCTCCGAGGATTTTTTTCACATAATCAATGAGTGACTTATTGCGTTCATAGGCCATGTTCTTTGGACCGATCAATGCAACGATTCCCTTTTCTCCATCTCGTTCATATTGTCCCACTACCATTGAATAATTCGTCGTCTTACTGATTGGATTGTCCGCGCCGATAAAGATCTTTGTCTCACCATCTGCCAATTTTCGCATCAAACTTTCACATCGCTCATCGATATAATCCAAACTTTCCGCCAAACAACAAAGGTCATCCAATTCATCCGCCCCGACATCCTGCATGAGCGACCGCAACCCGAACTCTGAGAATTCATTTTTGTGCGGTACACCGCTTACCGCCACATATCCACTAAGCGTTGCCAGCAATTTTGCCGTCGTGCGCGTGAGCCGTGTGTTTTGCGCTTTGAGCTGTAATAGCTCTTTTTGCAGCGATTGCTGTTCTCTCTTTGTCAATTTTCTGTCCGGCATTACTTCCTCCACAAAATATCTATACCCCGCATCTGTTGGGATCCTGCCCGCGCTTGTATGTGGCTGATAGAGAAATCCTAAATCCTCCAAGCACGACATATCATTGCGCAACGTTGCCGGTGAAACCTGAAATCCATACTGTTCCACTAACACCGAAGAGCCCACAGGCAAACCTGTCTTGGTATATTCTTCAATCACTGCAACGAGAATTTTGGATTGTCTCTCATTCATATTTCCAGTATAAAATAACATTAGCACTCTTGTCAAGAGAGTGCTAACCCGACCAAAATAAAACCGGATGATGATCATTTGATCACCATCCGGCACATACTATAGTAACTGCGCAAATAAGACGCTTTTGTGCTTACGAGGAAGCCGATGATGCGCTGTGACTATTTTCACCATACGATCGACATCCGCCTCCAATACGTTCGATCTGCAATTGACCCTTGCTGTTAACATGGACATGCATATCATACTTCTGCCCGCATTTTTGCAATAACAATGTAACGCTGGCATTTTTTTCAAGAATCAACCGTATGTCTCCATCATCACAGAAGTGAAGCAATGCACTTTTCTGCACAGACGCCTCCTCTGTCATGAGGTTAACAACATGAAATGGAATTGCGCAAATCACATGTTTTTTTGCCCGCGCAGATGTCGTCCATCGCTCATATTGCTGATGATTTCCTTTGATCTTTTGCCATCCGTAAAGAGCTTCCTTAAACTCTTGCATGCTATTTTTTCTCCTTCTTGTAATGTTTCAAGTATCCTTATGAAGTCTATGCTTGTCGACAACCTTCTTCACAAGACCAAAGACCTCTCTCCTCGTTTTATCACCTTCCGGCAAACTAGCAATCTCCGCCACCCTTGCAACAAGACCACATTCTTTTATTTCCTTTGCAAGCGTTTCAAAATTCACACTTGGTTTATACCCGCCACAATAATCCGTGAAATACCAAAACAAGTATCGCGGACTTGGATTTTTAAACCCAAGATCCTCCACCATTCGAAGCGCTCTTGATCTGGTAAATGCCATCATATCCCCTTGCGTCATGACCATAAAAACCTCCCGTGCTATGAAATCACCGATCCCCCCATGAGATCGGCTTTTTCCTCTATTTAATTTTTTAAATACAGGAAAAAACCAACCTCAACGAAAGGGGTACCGACTAACTATTATGGCACAGGATCATATCCGCCTTCTTGCCATGGATGACACCGGCTGATCCTTTTGATCCCCATCCAAGAGCCACGCGCGACACCATACCGCTCAACTGCAGTATATGTGTACATAGAACACGTCGGATGAAAACGGCACAATCTCTCTCCATAGATCCACGATAATGGTCCGTGATCAAGAGACAGTGTCCTCTGATAAACTCTAATCAATTGTAAAATAACTTTTTTCATATGATACAAACAATAATGACATATTGTACCATGAGAATCATTTTATGGCAACCAAAGACAACTTTTTTGTCAAAAAGGCAAATTGTTGATAGAATGAGGATAGAAAAATACAAAACAAATATGAATATCGTAAAACACGAAGACATCACCTGGATCGACATCGAAAATCCCTCCAAACACAATATCGAGTACATTCGTGAGAATTTTAATGTGCATCCCTTGGCAATCGAGGAGTTTATCACACCGACATATCGAGCTCGCGCAACCAAATACAGCAATTGTCTCTTTCTCACGATTCACATCCCTCTCTTTGACACTGAACGTCGCACGACATATGCCGGTGAAATTGATATCCTTCTCACCAAAACTCATCTCGTAACAGGTCATAAAAAAGACATCTACCAACTGCGCACATTTTTTGACGGTTTACAAAAAAGCGAAGGAAAGCGTCGCACATATATGATCCATTCGACAGCGCACCTTCTTTATGAAATTTTTCGTATTTTGACAGAATCCTGTTTTCCACGGCTCGACCATGTCGTACGTCATATTGACGAGGTGCAGGAGGGTATTTTTAATGGCAATGAACGTGAGATGGTGCGGGAAATTAGCATCATCAAACGTGACATTCTCAATTTTCGTCGCACGCTCATGCCACAACGCTCGATCCTTGAATCGATCATTTCACAGCCAAACGGCGTCGTGCCCACTGATATCAAAATGTATTACCAAGATTTGATCGGCACCAACATCCGCCTCTGGAATGATTTGGAAAGTGCCAAAGAAACGATCGTGTCGCTGGAAAAAACCAACAACTCCCTTCTTTCTGAAAAGATCAATCACCGCATGCGCATCATCACTGTTTTTTCCGTGCTGTGGATCCCTATTACGATGTATCTGAATTTTTTTGGCATCAATGTTACCAACATGCCCCTCAAAGATAATCCCTTTGCGGTCTTTATCCATTTGGGAGTTATGCTCACCATATCCATCATCACCTTTGTCATTTTCAAGATTGCAAAGTGGATCTGAAAACTGCTCGCAATGGTACAAAATTTCTTCTTATGTTACAGTTATTGTAGATAACTGTAACATTTTTTTATGTTAAAATTTCACAATACTCTTACAAAGCAAAAAGAAGAATTTACTCCAATCAACGCCGGCAAGGTTGGCATGTATACGTGCGGACCGACAGTTTATAGCTATGTCCACATTGGCAATCTGCGTGCATACACAAATGCCGATCTCATCCGTCGCTATCTGATGTATCGCGGTTATGAAGTGCGCATGATCAAAAACATTACTGATGTCGGACACCTCACAGACGACGATATCGCCCAAGGCGACAGTGGTGAAGATAAGATGGAAAAAGCGGCAAAAAAAGAAAAAAAGACCCCGACAGAAATTGCTCGCTTCTACGAAAATTATGCCAAAGAAGTTGAAAAGGAAATGAATATCCTCCCTGCACATTTTTTCCCGCGCGCAACTGAACACATCTCACAAATGATCATCATCATCGAAACACTTATCACAAAAGACTTTGCTTATGAAAAGAATGGCAATGTGTTTTTTGACGTCACACGCTTTGCCGACTATGGCAAACTATCCGGCAATACACTGGGAAACCTCAACATCGGTGCACGTCTCGAAGACCCTCACCCTGACAAGCGCAATCAGTGGGACTTTGCACTCTGGCTCAAAGCACCGGACAATCACATTATGAAATGGCAATCACCATGGTCACTCGGCTATCCGGGATGGCATATTGAATGCTCCGCGATGAGCATGGAATATCTCGGTGCATCATTTGATATTCACACCGGCGGAACTGATAACATCTTTCCACATCATGAAGCGGAGATCGCACAATCAGAGTGCGCCAATGACGTAAAATTCGTCAATTATTGGCTTCACTCTCAACTCCTTCTCGTTGACGGTGAAAAAATGAGCAAATCCAAAGGAAATTTTTACAGAGTTGAGGATATCAAAGAACGTGGATTTACACCGATGGATCTGCGCCTGACGTATCTTCTTTCACATTACCGTTCACAGATGAATTTTACATGGGATGTGATGGCTCAAGCACAAAAAAATCGCAAAACATGCGAGAATTTTATCACGCGTCTCGATAATTTCGCCCCGGCAGATACAACCGACCATATCGCTCTTGATATTGCAAAATACAAAAAACAATTCGAAGATGCCATGAATGATGATCTCAACACACCACTTGCCATTACCACACTCCTTGCCATCGTGACGGAAGGAAATACACTCATGGATGAACAAACGCTCACCAATGCTTCTGACATATCTGCATTTTTTACAAAGGCCTTTACCACTGTCCTAGGAATTACCCTAACACCGGAAGACACTAAAATCCCGACAGAAATCACTCAATTGCTCAAAAAGCGCGAGGAAGCACGCACACAAAAAGACTTCGCCACATCAGACAGCGTCCGTGATGAAATATTATCCATGGGCTACATGATCAAAGATACGCCCGATGGATGTAAAATTCAAAAAATATAATACATTGTCCTCCCATAAAAAATAATAATCCTGCACGAACTTCGCATGCAGGATTATGTAAAATCTCCTTATTTATTCTTGATGAAATAATCGATCGCATCCTGGACTGTATTGATCTTCCCCGCGTCATCATCAGGGATCTCAACATCAAGCTTCTCCTCAAATGCTTGAAGCAGCTCTACAAGATCCAATGAATCTGCGCCCAGATCATCCGTGAAATGTGCTGTTGGCACAACCTCCTCCCTCTTGACAGACAGTTGATCGACAATGATATCGATCACTTGTTTTTCAATATTACTCATTGTACATTACCTCCAAAAGAGTTTTTTGTTGTTTTGATACCAATGAACTACTCCTGCGAAATACTATACCAAATCATACAAACTTTGTCTATAATAAAAAATAAAAAACACCATTCTATTATGGTGTTTTTTATGATCATATTTAGTCATTATAGCCACTGATCTTGATGATCTGTACGGGACATGAGTCTGCCGCCTCTTTGTTTGCTGTCAATGCATCTTCGTCGATCTCCCCCACCATGAATTCCTCACCCTTCCACTGCGCACCGGCAAGCATCGCTTTGCCATCCTCCTGACTCATAGACCATTGTTCCGGTGCCGCCATTGTACACGCGCCACAACCGATACAATCATTGCGCTTATGACTTACTGTGATCTTGTTTGTTCCCATATATGTGATTGATTTAAAAATTACTCTCCAAAAAATTATTTAATATAAATGTCATTTTTCTCCTATATAAGCAATTATTGAAAGTAAATTTTTGTCATCCTGAACTTGTTTCAGGATCTCACGTGTATGACTTATATAGATGCTGAAACAAGTTCAGCATGACACGAATATTGAATGAGCTCCGATGTTTGCATTATATCATATCACTTTTCATTTTGATATTGTGTCCGTTTTTTGACCACGTACATCTTATCATTGATCCGCACACGATCCGACACCACAAATGTCACGATGTCCTTTTTTTGTGCAGTTTGAATAATCTCGTTATCACGGCGCAGTTCTTGAATTTTTACCTCCAATGCACCGGTTGTCGCACCGATAAAGATCACCTCATCTCCCACATTGACCTGTCCTGCGTCAATACATACCTCCGCCACCGATGGCTTTTTGTAATAATGCACGACATGTCCCACGAATTCCTTTGTGTGTGTCGCGCGTGAACCATAGACATCGCAATATGCGCCAATCTCTTTGCCGAGATAATAATTTCCATGTGACAATTTTCGGTTAAACACTTTTTCAAGATCATGGTAGTATGTGTGAATTTTTTCTTGCGTATATGTGCCTTGCGCAATATCCGCCAATGCTTTTTTATACGTTCGTACAACTGTCGCCACATATTCCGGCGATCGTCCTCGCCCCTCAATTTTCAAAACCTGCACACCGGCATCCAACACCTTATCCAAAAAATCGATCGTGCAAATATCCGCTGCACTCATCACATAGTGATTATCGATCACCATTTCCTTCCCTGTGTCCACATCCGTCACCTTATACTGCATCCGACAGTTCTGACGGCAAGCCCCACGATTTGCACTGGCATTGTACGCATAGAGACTCATATAACACCGCCCAGACTGCGCGATACACAATGCGCCATGTGCAAATGCTTCGATTTCCATCAGTCGTCCCTCATTGCCCATTAACTTTTCCTCGCAAATTTTGTGATGGATATTTTTGATCTGATCAAGATTGAGCTCTCGTGCAAGCACGATGCGATTGGTAAACTGCGCAAAAAATTTCACCGTCTCATAATTGGAAATAGAGAATTGCACAGACATATGCACCGGCATGACGATTGCATTGCAATAATTCACACATGCAAAATCATAGGCAATGATCGCATCGATCCCGCTTTTTTTTGCCGCATTAATGATCTTTTTCATCACGGTCACATCATGGTCATAAAGGATCGTATTGACCGCCAAGTATGTTTTGACACCGCTTTTGCGTGCAATACGCGCGACTTCCTCCAAATCCTCGATCGTCATATTATCCGCCGCACGCGCACGCATATTGAGCTGTGTCACGCCAAAATATACACTATCAGCCCCGGCATTGATCGCCGCCGCCAATGATTCAAAACTCCCCACCGGCGCCATCACTTCCGCTTTTTGTGGATCGATCATCATTTTTCTTTAATCTAAAAGTAATCGTTAGCATAACAAAAAAACGCGCAAAAGGCAACTTATCGTATGCGCTCGGTACAAAGCAATGCAAAAACACTGCAAACATCTTCCGCACAGAAAGAAAAATAGCAACACAAGAAAAACCGTTTTACTACCACGCACTAGAGCGTGATAATTTGTGCGATTATGGTTTTATCGGATAAAAATTTACTTCCTTCTTTCCGCAAGCCTCATCAATCACTTGCCTTTTTACCTTTGTTAAATAGTTGCTCTGCAGGACACCCTATCTCTTTTTGTTTGCAGAATTTACATGCCAGAGAACCTCGCACAAAGCTGTTTCCGACAGAGGTGAGGAGTGCCAACATTATGATCAATGCGAGGATCAGCCACGTGAAATTCATGATCAATACTGTTATTCCCACAACAATGGGAATCAGTGAGACAAGGATGTCTGGAGCTATACTCTTCCACGTAATTTTCTTTTTGTTAAATTTATCAGGATGTCCCTTTTTGAAAAACACAGAACTAATCTTCCCTTTGCCAAAAGCGCAAAATTTCCCATAATAATAACAATTGACACAGCTCGTTTTCAACAGACGAATTTCCAACCCAAAAATATACAGTACGTAAAATGCTAACCAAACAACACCCAATTGATAGACGACGTACGCCCCTATGCAATAAATCAAGATCGAAACAAGATTGGAAACAATGATGATCCTGCATGGATAATTTTCAAATGTTTGTGCTTGTCTCATAAAATTGTGTGGATAGATCTTTTATTTTCTCGTTCCTATCGGATCAAAACATTCGAAATGGATAGCATCATCTTTAAAGATCTCAACTACTTTGTAAAGACCTTTGGTATACATAACGCCATCAACGACAAAGTGCGTGGCTTCCACTATTATAACACTTGCCTTGGGACGTGATAAAATCTCATCACCTTGCGTTTCAATCAACGGGATTGCGCCGTAAAGCCAATAGTTGCGCTGATCGCGTTTTAAAAACGGATAAGTCTTGTCGACCTCAAGGTTATCAGGAATGCACTCCTCAATTTTACGATTACCATTTTTAAACTCTGAAATATTGCGTAAAGCAAGGTCTGGATTGAATTCAACTTTTATACCCATAGAAGTAAGAGCAAATGAATTATTATTTAACGTAATCAGATATGCCGTATTAGGCGATGTTTATTTTCTATCTTCTTTTTCTTTTACTAATTTAAAAACAAAAACTTTAAAATCTACTAGACGCTTATGCTTATAGCTATCGTCTATTGTAATTTCTGAAGCAGGATATTCCCTTTCAATTTGAATCTTTAATCCCGCCTCCTTAAACGCACTTAAATAGTCATCTATCGTTATAGCAAAATTTTTAATTGGCACTTCAGACTCGCCGAGTCGTAAAATCAATGGTATGGCGTTTTTTTGAATTTCATCTTTATTATTCTTTATAGAAGCTACATTTGTCTCTATCAGCACCTCTCCGCCCTCCTTTAAACTTTCACCTATTTCCTTCATAACTTTAGAAATGTTGGGACTGTAGATGAGGCTGAAACGAGAAAAAACGAGATCAAACTTATTTTTTCCTACAGACAGATTATTTATATCACCTAGAACAAATTCCAATTGTTGAAGTTGCTGTTCTTTGTTTCTCTTTGTTGCCTCCCGTATCATGGATGGGCTCAGATCTATTCCCAACACTCTTTTGGCACCTCTTTGGCAGAACAATTCTCCATATCGTCCATTGCCACAACCATGATCAAGCACGACTTGATTATCGAAATTTTGCGGAATCAAAGATTCAAAATATTTATCTGCCTCTGTTTTATGCTCTCCAGATCCAGCATTTTCGCCAACAGTCTTATAATATTGCTCGGTTATATTATCATCGTAAATATTTTCAGGTTTTTGTGTTATTGTTTCCATAAAGAAAAAGATAGAAATGAACGAAATGATATTTTTCATAACGTATCCAAATATCTGAAGTTTGCTAGAGTGTAACAAAAGCAAACTTGGGCACGAAAATTTTTCACTCCTTATTAATTATGCTTGATGAAAAATTTCTAAGCCAGATATTTGGTGTTATCGGATGTAAATTTATTTTTGTCACTCCTATTTAAAATAAAAAATTAGAATTGAGCGAGTGATTGGGCAAACACTCGCTTTTTTTACAGAACATATGGATCTGTCACTATAAGGATTAACGCTAATACGCCAACCGGATAAAAAGCCATGTAATGAACCAGCGGAGAAAAATCTGGCAAAGTTGCCATGCCGAGGAATACACCTAAAGCTGCAAGTGTCCATCTTCGATAAATTACATCTTTATTAAAGAGTTTTTCAAAATACAGATTAAGCCATAATCTCATTATATTCCCTCCATTTTAATAGCCCAATTCTAATTTTTTATTTTATTTTCAAAAGACAAAAATGAATTTATTTCAGATAACTCACTCTTATGCAAAGTACTTTCCTTTCCTCAATCACTTCTTTATGAATTATACACACAAACCCCAAATACACAAAAAACGACATTTTGTGTCGTTTTTTGTCTTTTTGAAGAAAAAGCGAGGTGCTATTTTTTGTCTGCAGATGCTATAGTACCGCCGGCTTTTTCAATTTGTGCCTGTGCGGTAGCTGACACACCGATCCCGCTTGCAATTGTGACCTTTTTTGTGATCGTTCCGACTGCGAGGATCTTCACGTCATTTTTTAGAGATGTGCTCTTGATGATCTTTTTTTCGATCAATGATACGACTGACACTGTGTCTCCATCGATATAGTTTTTTTCGATCTTTGCAAGAGATACTACCACCTTTTTTGCATGTGGTGATTTGAATCCGCGCAATTTTTTCATCTTGTCGACAAGTGTCGTGCGACCACCTTCAAAAAGCGGGTCTACATTACCACCACTACGCGCTTTTTGACCTTTCATGCCACGACCGCTGTACGTGCCACGCTTACCACCGCGACCAATGCGCTTTTTCTTGGTCTTTTTGATAGAAATCTCATGAATCTGCATATCTCAAAACGTTATTTATGATTATTTAGCCACTTTTTTCACAACTTTTTTTGGTGCTGCCTTTTTTACCGCAACAGGCTTCTTTGTCTTTTTTTCCTCCACAGCCTTTACTTCCTTTTTCTCTTCCGGAGCAACCTCTCGCACATGCAAGTTTTTCAATGCACCGACAGCTGCTCGCGCAACGTTAAGTTTATTTGATGATCCTTGTGATTTTGCCACAACATCTCGGATGCCTACCAATTCCACAACTGAACGCACAGCTCCTCCGGCGATAATACCGCGTCCTTCTTTTGTCGGCTTCAAGATCACTTTTGCACTGCCAAGTTTACATGTGATGTCATGCGCAATGGTATTTCCTGCCAATACGATCGTGATCAGATTCTTTTTTGCATCCGCAGCCGCTTTTTGGATCGCCTGAGAAACATCCGACCCCTTTGCAACACCTACGCCCACTTTTCCTTTTCGGTTACCGATCACAACAGTCGCACGGAAACGGAAACGTCGACCGCCTTTTACCACGCGTGTTACACGAGCCAAATCCAACATTTGCTGATCAAATTCAGATTTTTGTCGTCGTTTATTATCTCCTTTTTTTCGATCTTTTTTCATTGCCATATGATCTTAATACGCCATGTAAATTAAAACTTTAGTCCAGCTGACCGTGCACCCTCTGCTATAGCTTTGACTTTTCCATGATATTTGTATCCCGCACGATCAAAGACGATCTCAGTGATCTTTTTTTCTATCGCTTTTTTTGCGATCAATGCACCGAGCTTCTCCGCATCAGCGACAGTATTTTTTGCACCCTTGATCTCAGCCAGTTGCGCAGATGCAACAGTGGTTTGCTTTGTGTCGTCGATCAATTGCACCGACAAACTGCGTAATGAACGAAAAACGCTCAATCGTGGTCGCACTGTTGTGCCATTCACATGTGCACGCACACGCTGTGCTCTGTGTAATCTTTTCTTATTTTTAGTAGTATTATTCATAGTTTATGCTTAAAATATACACATCACAATTATGCCGATGCTTTCTTTCCTTCCTTGCGACGCACTTGCTCGCCAAAATAACGGAATCCTTTGCCCTTGTATGGTTCCACCGGTTTCAAAGCGCGAATATTTGCCGCAAACTGTCCCACTGCATGCTTGTCAATTCCCGTAATTGTCATCAGAGCATTTTCGATCACTACAGTAATCCCGTCAGGAATCGCCACAATAACAGGATGCGAAAAGCCGAGAGCCATTTCAACATTTTGTCCTTTTACCGCCATACGATAGCCCACGCCATTCAATTCCAGTTTCTTTTCAAATCCCTGCACAACACCTGTGATCATGTTTTCCACAAGACGCGCTGTCGTACCCCACATTGCCTGCGCGATCTGTGCATTGTGTTTTTTCTTTACAGAAATGCTATTGTCTTCAATCACAACATCAACAGAATTGTGAATAGGCATCGACAATTCTCCTTTTGCTCCTTTGACAACCACACTCCCGCCGGATATTGCAACAGTCACACCACTGGGGATATCTAATTTTTTTTGACCAATTCGACTCATATTATTATGTTAGATTTAACGCGCATTAACTTACCACAATTCACAGATCACTTCTCCGCCAAGACCTTTTTTACGAGCATCTTTACCAGACATTACGCCCTGTGATGTAGAGATAATAGAAATACCGAAACCGTTACGCACCTTGTGAATATTTTCTTTTTTGATATATGCTCGTTGACCCTGTTTACTCACTTGACGAATATTCTCAATCGCCGGTTTTTTTACCGTGCTTGAAATATGATTATATTTGAGAGTAATGTGGATGTTCTCCCGCTTTTCATTATTTTCATCCACAACACGATCCGCTTTCTCAATGAAGCCTTCCTTTGCCAAAACTTGTGCTATAGCATATTTTAGTTTTGACATCGGCACAACAACAACACTGTGCCCGACAGCGGACGCATTGCGAATTCGTGTTAACATGTCACTAATTGAATCGATCATAATCACTTATCATTTAAATATCAAACTATTTTTCAAAAATAAACTACCAACTACTCTTTTTAACACCAGGCAATTCTCCCTTGCTTGCCAACTCACGAAAACATACGCGACAAATACCGAAATAACGGAGATATCCTCTTTTACGCGAACACTTCCAACAACGTCGAACCTCGCGTGAAGAGAACTTCGGTTTTTTGTCTGCTCGTGCTTTTACTGATGTCTTTGCCATATCTTATTTAGTACAATAAATTATTTTTGACTTTTCAATGGAAATCCCAACGCTCTATACATTTTTTCCGCATCTTCCTTGTTTCTCGCAGAAGAAACGACTGTCACCTGAAATCCGAACGAATTACGCACGTTTTCTGCGACAATCTCCGGAAAAATTGTATGTTCCTTTATGCCGATATTGAGATTGCCTGATTGATCGATCGCCTCAATATTGATCCCCTGAAAATCGCGCACACGTGGTAATGAGATCCCCACCAATCGATTGAGAAAATCCCACATCCTTCTTCCACGCAACGTTACCTTCATCCCAACATCCTGTCCTTCACGAATCTTGAACGTAGCGATGGATTTTGTTGCTTTTGTGTTTAACGGCTTTTGACCGGTAATATCTCGCAACCCCTTTTCCACTTCAGCCAAACCTTCCGTATTTTTGATAAACTTTCCGATACCAACGTTCACCACAACTTTTTCTATACGTGGAACCAACATGACACTGTCAAGACCGAGATCTTTTTGCAAAGTCTTTGCCATGTCATTATATCGCTGTTTAATTGTCTTTATTGTAGTACTCATATATTACGTTATTCAATTTCTTTACCACTCTTCTTTGACACACGTACCTTTACTCCTTCTTTCACCACAAATCCTACACGAGTCGGCTTATCAGTATGCGGACACACCAATGCGACATTTGATATGGCAATCGGCGCTTCGATCGAAATCCTTTCGCCTTTTTGTCCCATTTGACTCGCTTTTTTGTGTCGTATGACCATGTTGCGCTTCTTTACCGTCACCGTAGCATTTACAGCAGAAACAGCAATTACTTCGCCACGCTTTCCGCGATCCTTTCCTGCGATTATCTCCACATTGTCACCCTTTTTAATCTTCAACATATCTCTAAAAAAATTATTCGATGTTATAAAACTTCCGGCGCAAGCGAAACGATCTTTGCATAACCTTTTTCACGAAGTTCGCGTGCAACCGGCCCAAATATACGCGTAGCTTTTGGTTCTTTGTTATTTGGATCAACGATCACAGCTGCATTTTCATCAAATCGAATATATGAACCATCTTTGCGTCGCAATGCTTTCTTTTGGCGCACGATCACAGCCTTTACCACATCACATGCTTTGACGCTACCTCGTGGCTCAGCGTTTTTGACAGATGCAATAATAATATCTCCCACCTGTGCATACCGCTTCTTGGAACCACCAAGAACCTTAAAACATTCAATGTTTTTCGCGCCAGAGTTATCTGCAACTTTTAGCCATGTTTCCGACTGAATCATACTTTTCTCTTAAAAAAATCTTTATAAACTATATTACTACAACAAATTTTTTATCCTTACTCATTGGTCGTCCCGGTACGATTTTCACCACATCACCGATCTTATATGCATTTTCCGGATCGTGCACCTTATATTTTTTTGTGGAAATATATTTTTTCAAATATTTTTTATGTGTTTTGAATGTATCCACGGCTACAACAATCGTCTTATCCATCGCATCCGAAACCACCGTGCCTTTCAAAATCATTTTTTTCTTCTCTTGGGTCATAAAAATTTCTTAAAAAATATATTATGCGCTTCGCTTCTTTTCGCCAATCACCGTCATCACCTGTGCAAGATCTCTTTTCGCACATGTGATTTTATTGTGTTCTTTGCTTTTATTGAGTGTAATATCCATCACGCTCTGATGAATTTTGCCACGCAAATCTTCTGCCACAATAAGCAACTCATCGATATTCTTTTCTCTCAATTCTACTACCTTCATAAAAATTGCTTAATTATTCACCATGCTTTGTTACAAACCGCGTCTTCACTCCCAATTTATGCCCCGCAAGGCGACATGCCTCTCGCGCAGTGGTTTCATCAATACCGTCAATTTCAAACATAATCTTCCCTGCTTTTACTTTTGCGACATAATGGTCAACGGCACCTTTACCCTTACCCATCGGTGTTTCATCACCTTTTTTTGTCATCGGATGATCAGGAAAAATGCGAATCCAATATTTGCCCGTACGTTGCATGTATCGCGTCACTGTGCGACGTGCTGATTCGATCTGTCTCGCAGTCACGAGACCGGACGTTGTCGCCTTCAAACCAAAACTGCCAAAATCAACAGAAGTTCCACGCTTTGCGAGTCCTTTGAGCGCACCTCCGCGATGCATTTTTCTATGTTTTACTTTTCGTGGCATTAACATACTTTTTTGTAAAATCTATGGTTACTTAATATTAATTCTCTTTGAACACTTCTCCCTTATATACCCACACTTTCACGCCAATCGCACCGTATGTCGTTCGTGCGACATCGCGCGCAAAATCAATATCTGCTCGGAGTGTGTGAAGTGGAATTGTTCCTTCGCTCAACCATTCTACGCGCGACATTTCTGCACCATTCAATCGTCCTGACATCTGAATTTTCATTCCTTTGATATTACGATTCTTTGCAGCCAATTCAAGTGTTGTTTTGAGAACGCGACGGAATGGCATACGCTTTTCCAACTGCTCTGCGACGTTTTGCGCAACAAGCGCAGCACTCTCCTCAAACTGTTTGATCTCTTTGATATCCACTTTTACATCAATTTTCTTTCCCGGAAAAACTGTCTTTTTTACAAAAGTGATCAAATCCTCAATCCCGCTACCGCCACGACCAATGATCATACCGGGTCGCGATGTCTTTATGATCACCTTCACGCTATTCGCATTCCGCTCCACCTCAACATCTGCGATTGCAGCGTGACGCCATTTTTTCATCACAGCACGACGAAGCATAACATCCTGCTCAAGCAGATGTGCATAATTATTGCCACCAAACCAACGTGAACGCCAGTTTGTTGTTATACCTAATCGGAGACCTTTTGGATTTACTTTATGACCCATACTATCTATAAAATATTATTTATTCGCATCTTTTTTCTGAACACTCTTCTTTGGTTTCGCCACTGCCTTTTCCTCCAAAACAACGTTAATGGATGACGTTCGCTTGAGGATCTGCGATGCACGACCATACGCTCGCGGCATCCAACGCTTCAATGTTGGCCCCTCTTCAACTGTAATATTTTTTATAATGAGATTGTCCCCGCTTAATTTGTGATTATTTTGCGCATTTGCTACTGCACTCTTCAACAATTTTTGCATTGGCTCAGCAGTTTTACGCAAATCATATGCGAGCATTGCAATCGCCTTTTTTATGTCCATACCACGCACACGATCAGCCACAAGACGCACCTTTCGTGGTGATATGCGTAAATTGTTCAATTGTGCCGTAACTTTTGTCATAATATGTATTTAAAACCAATTTTCATTAATATCCCTCTTTACCACTTATTTTCCTTTTGCTGAATCAATTTCACGCTGTTTTGCCGCTTGTTCCAAATCTTTCTGCATCTTACCACCATGACGAGAAAATCGACGTGTCGGTGAGAATTCACCAAGCTTGTGTCCAACCATCTCTTCTGACACAAAGACGCTGATAAAATCTTTTCCATTATGCACCAAAAAGGTAAAACCAATCATTTCGGGAGAAATCGTACATGCACGTGACCACGTCTTGATCGTGCCTGTCTCTTGAGGAGTTTTTCCCGTGACTTTTTTCATCACTCTCTCATCTATGTATAAACCTTTTTTTACTGATCGACTCATGATTTTACTCTATGTAATTATTTCTTATGTCGTGACTTCACAATATACTTGTCGCTTGCTTTGCTTTTTCTTCGCGTCCGCACACCAAGTGCCGGTTTGCCCCATGGCGTTTTTGGATATTTCAAACCAATCGGTTGTCGTCCTTCACCACCACCATGCGGATGATCCACAGGATTCATTACCGTCCCACGTACTGCCGGACGTTTTCCCATATGTCGCGCGCGTCCCGCTTTTCCGATATTGACAGTATTGTGTTCAAAATTACTCACAGAACCGATCGTTGCATAACATTCATTATCGATCAAACGGATCTCTCCGGACGGCATTTTGAGCTGTGCGTACTTTTCATCCACACTCATCACCAATGCGCTACTGCCAGCACTGCGAATAATCTGTCCACCCTTACCGCGTTTCATTTCAATATTTGATACAGAGGTACTGGATGCGATGTTCTTTAATTTTGTACGATTTCCCTCATTGATCGGCGCATTTTCTCCTGTAATGATCTGCATGCCGACACGCATACCTTCCGTCGCCAAAACATATCGCTTCTCCCCATCCGCATAGTTTATGAGTGCAATAAGAGCACTGCGATTCGGATCGCGTTCAATTGCTACAATCCTGCCGGGGATATCAATTTTGTTTTGTTTGAAATCAACAAGACGATACAATTTTTTATGACCAACACAACGATGTCGTACAGAGATTTTCCCATTTGCGCGTCCTGCTTTCTTATTGAGAGAAATGCACAAAGACTTTTCCGGTTCCTTATCCGTCACAGCGATCGGCTTTACGATCGACATATTGCGTCTTGCAGAATGATTTCTTTTATATACTTTAATTGCCATAATCCGAGAATTATTTATCTACTATACTATAAAATGTTATACGCTTTCAAAAACTGCGATGTGCTGACCTTTTGCAACAGTCACAATCGCTTTTTTATATAATTTCTGATATCCGCGATCATACTTGACAGTCCGTCTTTTCGGTTTTACTACAACCATATGCACATCCTTTACTGTCACTTTGTACATTTTTTCTACGATATTTTTTACTTGTTTTTTTGTCGCACTTTTGGCCACACGAAACGCAAACTTGCTCATCGCTGCCATTTTGTGGGATTTCTCCGTCACAATCGGCGCCTCGATCACACCGTATGCCTGCGCAATTGATGCTACATCGTCCACCACCACTTTTTTTGTCGATCGTTTTTCACTTTTTGGGGCAACTTTCTTTTCTGCTTCTGCGCCAACTTGTGCGTCATGATCTTTTGTGGATTCTTCTTTTTTGCTACTAAAAATTCCCATATTTTTACATCATTGCCAATTATTGTGCGTACTGATTATCGAGCTGTTGCAGTGATTCCTTGCTCAAAACGACATACTCCGTATTCAATAATTCATATACATTGAATTTTGTTGTTTCGATCACATTCGTTTTCGCAATATTGCGCACTGCTTTATAGCTATCACTTTCTCCCTTGCTGAGACCAAAAAGTACGCTTTTATCAATACCGATATTCTTTAACATTGTGACAACTTTTTTTGTCTTTGGCTCATCCATTTGCAATGAATCAATAACACGGATCTTTCCCATTTCCGCTTTTTGCGACAGTACGGTCAACAATGCTTTTTGTTTCATTTTTGCATTGATGCCTTTTGTGTAATTCTTTTCTTTGAGCGGACCAAAAATGATACCGCCTCCACGCCAGATCGGGTTACGAATTGATCCTGTGCGCGCATTACCTGTACCCTTTTGCTTCCACGGTTTTTTACCGCCTCCACTCACTTCTGAACGAATCTTTGTATGTGCGCTTCCACTGCGACGATTTGCCGCTTGTGCGACATACACCTGATGCACTAAAGCATCATTTTTTGCACAACCAAAGACCTTTTCACTGAGCTCCATATCAGCAATTTTCTTTCCTTCTAAATTGTATATATCTACTTTTTTCATAAATAATGGAAAAATTATGCAAGGCTTACAATCTCAACAATTCTACCAGCCACACCCGGCACAGATCCTCTTACCGCGATCGTATTGGTTGCTGGATCAACATGGACAATGCTGAGATGTTCAGATGTGCTGCGCTGTCCACCCATTCTTCCGGCCATTTTTTTCCCTTTGCGCACATGCTCAGGAAACGCACTACCAATTGACCCCGCTTGTCGCAATACATGTCGGTGACCGTGTGATTTTGGACCTCCTTTAAACCCATGTCTTTTTACAACACCCTGAAAACCTTTTGCCTTACTCGGCGCAGAAACACGCACAACATCCCCTACAGAAAAAACGTCCACCGTGATCTCATCTTTTTCTTTGAAATCCAACACGTTTTCTACGCGAAATTCTTTCTTATACTGAATATTTTTAGTTTTATTGACTGCCAAACGAATTGCATTATATCCATCACGTTCAACATTTCTCACCAAATCCACGACATTCGGCTCAACACTGATCAGTGTAACATTTTGCGCCCCATTCTCGTCATAGATGGTAGTCATTCCCGATTTTCTTCCTAAAGCAAATTTCATAATCATTATTCTCTAATTCACGAGATTATTTCAATCTCAAATTATTTCTTAAAACAAAAAATGGCCTTTACTGAAGCCAGATTGTATTCTTCTACTAATTTTATAGAAAAACTAACCATTTGTCAAGCGCATACTTGTCAAACAGATCATCCAGCTCGATTAGTATCTCTCTCAACGAGAGACTTAAACGAAACTACTAATTGTAAACCGCACACATCTTTTCCGCAACTGTCACACAATGTGCTACAAATCCGCATGAAATTCCATTCACACAAAAAACCTACATCTTAACCTCAATACTTACACCGGCAGGAAGATCGAGATTTGTCAGATCTTCAACAGTCTTTGGTGACGGATTGATGATATCAATGAGTCTCTTATGTGTACGCATCTCATATTGCTCTCGCGCATCCTTATGCACAAAAGTAGATTTGTTCACAGTTACCTTTTTAATGTGAGTGGGCAATGGCACCGGACCGGATACTTGTGACCCTGTCCTGACCGCTGTTTCCACTATTTGTTTCGCAGACTTATCTATTACTTTGCTGTCGTATGCTTTAATTTTGATACGCATACGCACTGCTGCGTCTTCTTGCTTCGCCATTGCGAATTATCTCTCATTTACAAATTATATCCCCACGAAATATTCATGAGAAAAGGGAGCGTTGCACGTTCTACCTTGTGCAACGATCCACTTTTTTCATCAACTTATTTGATGATCTTTGTTACAACACCAGCACCAACTGTTCGTCCACCTTCGCGGATTGCAAATCGCATTCCATCTTCCATTGCAACCTCCGCACCAAGATTTACAGCCAATGTAACAGTATCTCCAGGCATTACCATTTCCGTGCCTTCCGGAAGGATCACCTCACCAGTCACATCCGTTGTGCGGATATAGAACTGTGGTTTGTATCCCTTGAAAAACGGCGTATGGCGTCCACCCTCTTCTTTTGTCAAAATATATACTTCACATTCAAACTCCGTATGAGGCTTGATACTGCCAACCTTTGCCAATACCTGTCCGCGCTCAACATCTTCTTTCTTGGTGCTACGCAACAATACACCTGCATTGTCTCCTGCCTCACCATGATCAAGTGATTTGTTAAACATTTCGATACCTGTCACAACGGTCTTTTGCGTCGGACGAAGTCCCACGATTTCAACTTCAGCGCCTACATTGATCTGTCCGCGTTCGATGCGACCTGTTACTACAGTACCGCGACCTTCAATCGAGAAGATGTCCTCGATCGGCATAAGGAAGTCCTTATCCATATCACGCTCCGGTTGTGGGATCTTTTCATCAAGTGCAGCAACGAGATCAAGCATTGGTTTTGCAGCCTCATCATCCAAGCTTTTTGATTCAAGTGCTTTGGTCGCACTGCCGCGAATCACAGCGGCATTGTCTCCGTCAAACTCATACTTCGTCAAAAGTTCACGTACCTCTGCCTCAACAAGCTCAATAAGTTCTGCATCATCCACCATGTCAACCTTATTGATAAACACAACGATCTCCGGTACACCAACTTGACGTGCAAGCAAGATGTGTTCACGCGTCTGTGGCATCGGTCCATCTGTCGCACTTACCACCAAAATCGCACCGTCCATCTGTGCAGCACCGGTAATCATGTTTTTGATATAATCAGCATGTCCCGGACAATCCACATGAGCATAATGTCGCTTATCTGACTCATATTCACAGTGCGCAGTCGCAATCGAGATGCCACGCTCACGCTCTTCCGGCGCCTTATCAATTTCATCTACACCTCTTTCCTTTGCAAAACCTTTCATCGAAAGCACATGCAAAAGAGCAGCAGTAGTTGTTGTCTTACCATGATCAACGTGACCAATCGTTCCCACATTCACATGTGGTTTGCTTCGATCAAATACTTCAGCCATAGCTTTTATATTTTGTGCATCATATACGATTAGCCACGCATATGTGCATCTTACTTAATTAATAAATTATAAATTTTTTATAAACATAAAAAAACTAACACATATTATAGATAAGAAATATTATCTATGCAAGTGCGTTCATCCCATTTCTTGACTCATCATCTCAAAACAGTATAGACACTGTATCATCAATCATTTTTCTTGTCAAATGTTTTGACTTTTTCCGCAAAAATCACGACTGAGCAGAACACAATTACTCCAAAATACCGTCCAAATTCACATCGTACAGGATCGCATCCTGCACCAAACGATAGTTAATAACCTCATCCTCCGTGAACCATAGAGCAATCTCTCTCTCAGCCTCAGAAGGACTCTCCGAGCAATGCACTAAATTACGGACAGCTCTCCCATCAAGTCCCGCCAACGCGTATGAATCGATCGTAAAATCTGCACGGATCGTCCCGATATCGGCAGTCAACGGCTCAGTACCACCCACAAGTTTTGCCACGACACCCGTTGCCCCATTTCCCTCAACGATCATCGCCAAAACCGGTCCTGATGTCATAAAGCTGATCAGATGTCGCAAAATGTCTTTTCCATATTCGATAGCCGGCTTTTCTACAGCAATGCCTCGCTCTTCCATTTCACGAACGATATTGCCACCCTTTTTCTCAAACCACACATCGTCTTTATTATAATGCTTCCACAATGTTTCCTCGTCCAACACCACAAATTTCATCGCAACAAATTTGAGTCCTGTTCTTTCAATTCTCTTAATGATCTCTCCCATCAAAGATCTCTGAATTGCGTCCGGTTTGAGAATTACCAGTGATCGTTCTTTTATTGCTGGATTTGCCATAAATTTTTTAAAAATATTTATCATTTACTAAAATTTATTCTATCATACGCATACTTAGCTGGCAACCAATACGTCTAAAATAACTGTTCATGAATGAATACGAAGATACTACTTTATTGTTTTTGCAAAAATAATTGACATGCATGATCGTCGCATCGATATTCGATCGTGCCGTTTTCATCCGTACGATAAATATTTGCATTGCTAGACATGAAACGATCAATGACGTCCTTGTGTGGATGCCCATAACGATTATCCTTTCCCACAGAGATTACCACATCACGCGGATGCAGTTTATTTAAGAAAAGTTCACTCGTTGATTTTTGTGATCCATGATGACTTGCTTTGAGTACTGTGACTTCTGTATCAATGGGGAGTATATCTTCGTATTCGGTTGGCAAATCGCCACCGAGATAGAATTTTTCACCACCAATCGTCACGATCATCGCAATGCTCTCATCATTGACATCCTTGCTATATGCATCATTTTGCGCTGTGAAAGGATACACGACTTTTACATTTGCATAATCAGCCAGATGCGTCTCAACCCCATTGCGTACAAGAACATCTTCCATACCCTCTTCACGATGTGCCATATGCATCAGTGCCACATACTGTGAGGTGTCCTTGCCGGCTTCCGTGTGCCAAAACTGATGTACAGTGTAATTTTTGAATATGCTGACCAATCCATCAATGTGATCACTATCTGGATGCGTCGCAACAACGATATCGATCGTGCGATCCCAAAACGGCATATGTCTACCGAGCTCCTCTTGCAACACAACACCATCTGCGCCACCATCAATCAAAATCTGGTGTGTGCCTTGTGCAATAAGAGTTGCATCACCTTGTCCCACATTGAGAAAGACAACCTGTGTGTATTTCAGCTGCATCATGTAGTAGAGAGCTACTACACATATAACGATCGCCACCGCACCACAACCCAAACTACTATATATGACCATTCTTTTTTGCTTCATATTTTTTATGAAAATAAAATAATATACATGCCAAAATGCCATAATATACCCCGACCCACCATACATACACATGTGGCACATCAATCGCACTCCATGAAATGCTCGCACAGTAACGCACGATCATGATCTCATAAGATAAAAGAAAATATGCCACCCAGCCGCAAAACATGGCCACAGGAGGGAAAATATATGAAAAGACGATCAACAAAAAAACCGCCAACATCGTAAAAGGAATGATCGGAAGCACGAGAATATTTGCAATAAGAGAAAGCGTTGCCACCGTATGAAAGTGATACATAATGATTGGCACAACAAACACTTGTGCACTGATCGTAAGCGCCGCAATTTCAAAAATGCCAAATGAGCTCTTGCGTGCAACAAAAAAACTCTCAAAAAACGGGTAGGTAAAAATAATGCCCAATGTTGCCAAAAACGACAGCTGAAATCCTACATCATACCGCAATAGAAGCGGATTGCACAAAAGCATCAGTGCCGCGACAAAAAATACCGCATTATATGCCTGTGATATTCTGCCAAATGTCGCTGCAACAAGCACCATAATTCCCATGATTGCCGCACGCACACCGGACGATGGAAATCCGATCAAAAAAACAAATCCGACCACACCGACAATAGCAAGAACAACCGCCATTTTGCGTCTTGCGCCACAAAAAATCACCATCCCCATTATTGCGCCAATAATGACCGATACATTATATCCCGATACCGCCACAACATGTGTCAAACCGGTGCGTGCAAATTGTTTTTGAATCGTGTCTGACAACCGATCATCTCCCCCAAAAAGTAACCCATTCGCCAGCCCCGCCTGCGGTGATGGGATCGATTGATCAATGATTTGCTCCATCACATGCCGAAATGTGGCAAAATGCGTCCCTATCGTTTCTCTCCTACCTACAACATCATAAGAATATTCACTGCAAATATAATACACGCCATGCATGGCAAGATACATGTGATAATCAAATTCATCAATATTTTCCGGTACAGATGCTATGCATGACAACAAGAGAATATCTCCCTGTGATATTTGCGGATATTTTGCATCTTTGATCAAAACTTTTATATCCCCATGTTCAAATTGCGCACGAACTTCCGTATACCATTGCTTTTGCACCAGATCATCACTGACACGCGCCTCACCAGTGATCATTTGTCCTTCTGCATCACGATACTTCTCTATGGCTGCCATGCGCTCTTGCATAACAAACACACCACCACACACACCCAACAAAAAAATGACCACAAACCATCCCTTTGGTTTTTTATAAAAAACATCCGTGCAGCCAATGCCAATGAGCGCGACCACAAAAAATAAAATATCATTTGGCAGATCATAAAAAGATCGCCAAATGATCCCACACACAAAACCGATCGATCCGGCAAAAACAACACGTGAAATATGTGGGAGTATCGTAAACATGTGCATGCACATATTAAAAATGAATATGCTAGAATATCACAATCATATTTTTCTGCAAATATGAGTTTATCTTGAGTTCATCTAACATTTTGAAATAAAAACTGTGCAATCATTCATTTCCGAGAATATTGAACCTTGTATACGGGAAAATTTATTTTTATCAGAAAAATTCATAAACAAATTCTCGAAAACATCACCAAATCACGTATGGGTTGGATATAAAAAAGAAAAGAGCATGTTGCAAACATGCTCCTGTAAGAATAATAAACTGGTATGTCCTGCGGTCTCATTTACCAACTATTTCCACGATTTTTGTACGTGACTGTGCACCGCGTACGATCTGCACACAACTTTTTGCCACATCAAAATGCTTTGCGAGCATCTTTTGCACGACATCATTTGCCTTTCCATCCACCGGCACAGCTGTCGTGCGCACAATATATACGCCATCATCACACGTCACGCTGTTGGATTTTGCACGCGGAATCACCTTTATATTGATACGCATATGGATTAGTTTGTAGGAGATGGTTACTTAGTCACACGGACATCACATTAAGACAGTAACATTAAATATAGTATGTATTGATTTTCAATGATCAATTTTCAATTTACAATGAATTTTCAATGCTTTAATTATTCAATGTGTAAAAATTGTGAAATTGATTTGTTGATTGAAAATTGGAAAATGTAAATTGGAAATTAATGTTATTCACCCTTTCATTACATCTTGGATAACACGGCGAAAACTATCTGCGCTGCCGATCGCCTTGTACACACTCGCAAACCGGATGAACGCCACATCATCCACATCGCGCAATTTATCCATGATGATCTTGCCGATCACACGACTTTTCATTTCCCTCTTTTCTTTTGATTGGATCGCATATTCGATCTCTGCGATGAGTTTTTGGATGCGCTCTTCCGTCACAGGTCTTTTTTCCAATGCTTTGCGAAGTCCTTTTTCGATCTTTTCACGACTATATTCTTCACGAGAGCCGTCGCGCTTGATCACCGTAAGTCGCAAGATTTCAATCTCTTCATATGTCGTAAATCGTTCATTGCATTTCAGGCATTCGCGACGACGACGCACTGCGCGCCCTTCTGTGATCGTGCGAGAATCCACTACTCTCGTCTGTTGCGGCTTCTTGCAAAATGGACATTTCATAGATATATGTACTACAAAATTAACAGGTGTTCTCCTCCCATTCATTATATCACAAAAATACACCACTACCTGTAGTGTGGTTTTTGTGATTCTGCGATTGCTTTAATTGGCATCTTCCGTTCCTACAATAAACCAATCAAACTTTACATCCCCATCATCACTTATGTGATCGATCGTAATTGTAAATCGACCTTTGTCGTAATTTTTTTCTACGTAGTATGTATTACCTTCCATTTTTGAGTTTGCCGTCACAAAGACGCGACTATCCTTTGAAAGTGCAGTTGTTTCCACCACGACTTCTTTCTCTCCGGAAGCAATCGTTGCTGTCCCCACGGACGCGGCATTTGCTTTTGTGTCATCATTTTTTTCTGTCACATTATCATCCACGATGATCCTCTGTGTTGTAAGTTCTTTTGTGATGATTTTGTCCGTTGTCAATACGCCGGCGATCGTCACATCTCCTTCTTTGTTGGCAAAAATGATCTTGTCGGGATCGATCGTGAGAAGTTTTTCGATCGTTACATAATCCGTTGCGCCGATAAGTGTGAGGATATCCAGACCAGTTTGCATTGCATCCATATTTGTTTTGATGATAGCGATGTCTGTCGTATTTGCTTCAACATCTCCCTGCAGATCGTCAAAATCACTTTTTACTTCACCATATTGTGCATTAGTGATCTGTTGCAACTCGCTAAGTGATGTCGCCGTGGCCTTTGTAGTGAGATCATTGGTGTTGGTTTTGATTAGTGCATTTTGTTCTTTGATCGCATTGAATGCAACCGGGATGAGATCTGAATAGTAGACGCCAAGTGTTCCATTATCCGCTTTTTTTACAACTTCCGGGATAATGTTTTGCAATTCTTGTGCAGAAAAACCGATCTTTTTCTGTGTACCAAGCGCAGAATCTTTCCAATTGAAACTGATAGGGGTAATTGCAAGTACTTCATCGAGTCCGTATGAGAGATCATTGATATTTTCTTTTAGCGTGATGTCAGATGTATTGATCGTGCCATTTGCCGCATAGACCGTATTCCATCTGTATGAACCGGATCCGAGATTGTACGTGGCGTCTGTTCCAGGATAAAGCGTGTTGTATACTGTCACTCCTGTCGTACCAATTGTCATTTGACTCACACCATCCGCAACAAATCCCATCTGATCGACCCATGAGCGATAGATACCGGTATTTGATCCGTCATTGTTAAACGTGTATGTTGGAGCGGCGGCAGAACCCAGTGCGCCATACACGATCGTGGGATTGAGTGTTGTGATGTTTGCCGTGGTAGCATTAAGTGTTGTGATGCCGACTCCACTTGGACCAACTGTCATCTGGTTTGTACCGTCCGCAGAGAATCCGATCGTATCAACAAATGATCGATAAATACCTGTGTTACTGCCGTCATTGTTGAACGTGTACGTTGGTGCTGACACAGATCCTAGTGAACCGTATATAATCGTTGGGTTAAGATTAGTAACATTTGCTGTAGTTGCATTAAGCGTAGGGATCGTGACACCGGACGTGTTGACAGTCATTTGGTTCACACCAGCTGCCGCAAAACCGAGATTGTTTACAGGTGTGTAATACATACCAGTTGCCGTATCTCCGCTAAATGTGTAGGCAGGAGCCGCTGCACTACCGTTGCCTGTTTTTACGCTTGACGGTGCGAAATTTGTGATCGTTGCTGTGGTTGCTGTTAGCGTAGGGATCGTCACTCCTGTCGTCCCGATCGTCATTTGACTCACACCATCCGCGACAAACCCCATCTGATCAACCCATGAGCGATAGATGCCAGTATTTGATCCGTCATTGTTAAACGTGTATGTTGGTGCCGAAGCAGAGCCCAAAGCACCGTACACGATCGTGGGATTGAGATTTGTGACGTTTGCGGTTGTTGCTGTGAGTGTTGTAATTCCCACACCTGATGTGCCAACAGTCATTTGATTTGTGCCATCTGCGGAAAAGCCGATCTGATCGACCCATGAGCGATAGATACCGGTATTTGATCCGTCATTGTTAAATGTATATGTTGGAGCGGCGGCAGAACCCAGTGCGCCATACACGATCGTGGGATTGAGTGTTGTAATGTTTGCTGTTGTCGCTGTAAGAGTAGGAATCGTGACGCCTGAGATGTTGACAGTCATTTGATTTGTGCCTGCTGCTGAGAAACCAATTGCATTAGCACCTGCCAAATAAAGTCCTGTCCCTGTGTATGCGCTAAATGTATATGATGGTACCGCTGCTGAACCCTGCATCATCACAAGTGGATTAGTTAAACTGAGACTTGTTGTTACAGATAGAGCAGGAATGGAGACGCCAGATGTATTGACTGTCATTTGGTTGGTGCCGGCTGCTGAAAAACCAATCGCATTAGCTGCTGGAAGATACATACCGGTTCCCAGATAACTGGTAAATGTATATGATGGTGCAGATACATTTCCTTGTCCTGCAACATTTGTAGTACTGTTTGCAGTTGTAATATTTGCTGTAGTTGCCGTAAGTGTGGGAATTGTTACACCAGACGCATTGACAGTCATTCGATTTGTGCCGGCTGCTGAGAAACCGAGAGCATTAGCGCCTGCCAAGTAAAGTCCCGTCCCCGTGTAGCCCGTGAATGTGTATGAGGGCGCTGCTACTGATCCCTGTGTATTGACAAGGGGATTAGTTAAATTGAGACTTGATGTTACAGATAGCGTGGGGATCGTGACGCCGGATGTGTTAACGGTCATTTGATTGACACCATTTGCTGAGAAACCGATTGCATTTGCCACTGGCAAATACATACCGGTTCCTGCAAATCCATTAAAGGTATAAGATGGTGCCGTCACCGACCCTTGCGTATTGGCAAATGGGTTGGTCAAACTGAGATTTGTCGTCACAGATAATGTAGGAATCGTGACACCAGATGTATTGACGGTCATTTGGTTCGTGCCGGCTGCTGAGAAACCGATCGTATTCACGATAGAGTGATATAAACCCGTGTCTGTGTCTCCTGTGAATGTCATAGATGGGAGAGCCACTGTTCCGTTGCCCATAACCGCAGTCGTAGAATTGTTTGTTGTAATCGTCGCAGTTGTTGCCGTGAGCGTGGGAATTGTCACGCCAGAAGTATTGACCGTCATTTGATTTATACCTGCTGCTGCAAAACCCATGCTATCTGTACCAACAGAATATAATCCTGTGTCTGCGCTGTACCCGGTAAATGCAAGTGCAGGCGCTGAGACTGATCCCGCACCAAGTGTTGTGGTTGTCGTATTATTTGTCGTGATATTTGCCGTTGTTGCCGTGAGCGTGGGAATTGTCACGCCAGAAGTATTGACCGTCATTTGATTTATACCTGCTGCTGCAAAACCCATGCTATCTGTACCAACAGAATATAATCCTGTGTCTGCGCTGTACCCGGTAAATGCAAGTGCAGGCGCTGAAACTGATCCCGCACCAAGTGTTGTGGTTGTCGTATTATTTGTCGTGATATTTGCCGTTGTTGCCGTGAGCGTGGGAATTGTCACGCCACCCGCGCCAATTGTCATTTGACTTATCCCAGCCGCTGTAAGAGAAAAATTATCATTGACCGAACCACTATGAAATATGCCTGTATTTGGATCTGATGTGAACGTTAGTGATGGAAGTGCTGCTGTCCCATAGCTTAAATATACCGTACCACCCACGCCACTTATCGTCGCACACACCCACGCACTGCCATTCCACTGTGGCACTTGATTGGATGCACATGAAAGATTTGCGAGTGTATCAGTTGGCGGTGATACAAATTCAAGTGCTGTACCTGCCGCATTGACGCGTACAAATTGATTTGCCGTGTAACTGCTCGGCGTATCCGTAAGTCCGAGAAATGTTGACGATCCGCCACCGCTCGGTGCATCAATCCAATTCGTCCCTGACGCTGTCGTTGAAAGGATTTGTCCGTTATTCCCTGCATCGCCACTACTGTCATAGAGGATGCCATCCACTGCAAGATCACCATTTAATGTGAGATCCCCCTCCTTCGTCTGTGCTGTTGCGCTTGTATCGATATAATTTTCTGCCGTGAGTCCATTGAGTCTGTGAGCATTCAGTGCAAAGCCTGTGGGTGTGATCTTTCTTCTGGGAGACATGGGAGAGTTTGTGCCGATCTGTACTTCCAAGTAATAGTTTGCATCAAAGGAAATATCGAGTGGGTTATCTCCTGATTCTCCGAGAGTTGTGATAAAGATGCCATTTGTCACTGTGAGAGATTTGGATGCGGGTGTTCCACATGTTCCACGGGCAGTCCACAGACATGTGCCTCCCGTTGCTTGATCGTAAATTGTGAGAGTGAAGTCATAATCACCATTTGATACAGCAAGTCCGAGAGTATCTGTGAGTTTGCCGTGATAGGTGAGTTCTTGGTCTGGTGCAGCAAGAGCAATTGGAAAGTTTACCATGTTAAATTGAGCTCCATTTAACATGGTAAGAAGTAAAAAGTAAAAGAAAGAGAGAGAGAAAGCAAAGATGCTTCCTGCCGATACAAAAGTTCTTTTTGCAGTTTTTTTGTGTGTTTTTGTGAGAAACATGAGGAATTTTTTATTTTTTTGCAATAAGACCATTGTACCACACTTTTTGCACATAAAAAAAGAAGTGTCAAGAATCTTTTTTGTAATTAATCGAGCGTATTTTATCCACTTAAAAAAATTTGATATATCTGATGATTTTAATTATAAAAAGCCCGATGTTTTATAAAACATCGGGCGTTGTGCATCTTTTTTCAATGGAAAAGACCTTCATCTCTGTAAATTGGTAACACTGGTCTTTCTTCAAGAAAAAAGCGACGAGCATCCTCCTGCCATTTGGCAAAAAATGTTGAGTGATCGATAACTCGCCAATCTTCTACTGTGATAACGTGCATAGCCTCTCCTTCTTTCTCCGGCTCATGATCATCATTTGTTTCTTTCATGATATCTCCTTGTACATCTATTCATTTTTTAAACAACAAAAAATCGCCTGAATTATCGGCGACCTGTTTCCTCTTTGCAACGTATTGAACTTCAATAACTAGAAAACATGCCGCCACAGACGGTTATTATTCTCGTTATTATTTCGTTGCGCTCTATTCATATGGTGCAATTATACTCATACAAAAAAGCCATGTCAATCCCCCTGTACCATTCGGTACAGGGCATCGCCCTGTTGCCGAATAGCACAGAACATAGCACTCCTTTCCACACTGATACAAAGCACCATGTCATTGCGAGGAGGTACGACGAAACAATCTCAGGAAAATTTGTGACAAAACGTATTGAAAAATTACCTATCTGCACGATCAAAAAACACAGCCCTGTACCGTACTAATACAGGGCAGTGCCCTGTACCAAATGGTACAGGGCGTTTATTGTCTACAAGTCCACACGTCTACTTATCTACCTGTCTAAATCATCTATTTGCGTTTTTTCTTTCGTTCTACGTGGAAGAATGTGCCAAAAAGTTTTTTGAGTATTATGAGTCCTACAAGTACACCGGCGATGATCGCGAGTCCCTTCCATGGGATGACAAAGAATGACGTACTCTTTGCCAATTGAATGGATCCATCTTCAGAATGCATAGAGAGATGCGCCGTATAATAACCAAAATCCCAGATGCCGGTCGGCATGATCTCGCGCCACTGCACAGGGTCGGTGTTGGGATAGAGGAGACGTGGCCTCATCTCGATCTTGTGGAATGTTTTACCCCAACGCTTTACCTCAATATCACCAAACATCGGATAATGAATGTTCCCTGTGTTGTCCACCTTGGTATAGAGCACAGTCGGTGTATCCCAGAAGAATTTTTTCTCCGGATAGAAGTCCAAGAGATCACCCTTAAAGATCATGGGTTCATCACCCTGTACTGCCATGATGATGAGAGCGCCGATTCGATAACTCAAACCAATTTGTGATCCATCTCCCTCACTACCGCCACCGGTGCGAAAGAGGAGCGTGCCATAATACCCATTGGTCGGTTGGTCATCCGGCACACGCACTGTAAATTCAACGCTCCTTACACCCCCCGGTTCGATCGTGAAACTTTCCGGTGGCGTGATCCAATCAATCACGTCATAGGCCTTTCTTGGATGATTTGCGTCTGGAACAAAAAGCTGTGGCGTGGATCCATCATTTTTCACAAAAAAATCCTCAACTTCCATTTTTACGGTCAATTCCTTATCAGCATAGCTCTTTACGATCACGCGCTCCGTCTTTGTTTCACCCCCCCCTAATGTCCATACAAATTTGGTCGGTGAGATCTGGATGCCACCCTCGGGTGAAGCATTACTAACATCCTCATCCTTCATCCCCGCATCTTGCGCCAGCACTGTCTGTGTACACATTATGCTCACAAATACCACTCCCAACAAAAAAATGGAGTATTTCTCCACCATTATCTTTTCAAAGATTCGTTTTCTCATAGGATTTCTGTCGTTATGTTTAACTGATTATTATTGTATTGAGGCGTCCATCTTCCCCCCGACCCCGATCATATCGGGGTCGGAGAGAATTACACGCATCAATAGATATTATAGAAGATACGCAGATGCATCAGATGTCGCGGTAAACGTCACCTGTCCAGCATAGTCGCCAGACTGTTGCGTAGGCAAAACATCTACTTTGTAACACACATCTGTTGTCGTAGCAGTCGCAGAATATTCTGGAACTGCAGCGATTGCTTCGTTTGCTGCTGGTACACCGGCATATTCAGCAACATCAGTAGCTGGACCAGTGCCATCAACACATAAATCTCCCGTTGTTGTCCAGTTATCAGCTAATGCATTGTTAGCAACTGATGAATCTGGAAAAGCAACAACAGAGAACCCAAAGCCTTTTGTTGTGCCGTCTGTCCACGTGTTTGTCGTAGAAGGAGTCGCCTCATCAAAAGCCGTCAAAGTATCTGGAATTTCATACCATGTTCCATCGAGATTTGGATCCTCATGGATCAATACATTCGTAGCAGTTGCATATTGACCGGAACCGTTTGCGCCAGCCCATGTCACATCTTCTGTCGAACGCATAATACTTAGATAATATCCCTGATCATCATTTGTCGTTACATTACAACGTGATTTGCCTACTGATGGCACACCTGCAACCACATTACCGGCACCTGTTGTCGAATCACCAAGGGTCACCATTGTATCACCAAGACCACCATCAACGTCATAACAATCCATTGACAATGTATCAAGCACTTCAACTTCAAGTTGGATATTTCCGGAATCAGTTGCCGCAAAAGCAACAGACGTCATCGACAGCGACAACGCGATTGCGCTTGTTGCTGCAACAATTTTTTTCATTTGCATATTTTTTTTATTTATTATTTTTTTACTTACTTAATTAATTTTTCATTCAACATTAACCCAATATAAACTTTACATTAACTTAACGTTAAACTAATTTTTGTTTTTGCTTACGACCAGAGCAAATTACTCTTTAACGCTTTTCATTATACCACAGAATTCCATTTTTTTGTAAAGGGTGAGTTATCCACAGGTCATCCACTCCCGATATTTTCGCTCCACACACATCCACCGCAATCATTTTTTTTATTACGAAGAAGTAAAACGACTGTGACAATCTCAGATAAATCTGTGACTTGTATACTTTTTCCGCCCAAGGCTGGTCAGTCTTGAGATGTAAAACTTTTGATTTTATATTTTTGATCTTTGATTTTATTATGGTCTGCCCGCAGCCGTATACGTTACTGATCCTTCGTATTCTCCTGCGATCTGTGTGCTGGGGACATTGACGCGGTAGCAGATCTCTGTGTCTGTGTGGGTGTTGCTGTAGGTTGTGTGTCTCATGATGTCTGTTGTGGTGTGCGGGATACCGGCGTAGAGTTGATCTGGATCATCACACGTTGTGCCTGTGCCCCACCATGATTCATTCTTTGTGG
>JBAZXC010000007.1 GCA_041660065.1 Parcubacteria group bacterium
AAAATGATGTACTTCGATTGGCTGATATGCTTGCGATCGATCCAAACAAAATTATTGTCGCAACAGAAGAAGGTGATGTCACCATCACAGGCATCATGACAACAGACACACTCGTTGCAGAGGATGTGCAGACAAAGAAACTCACCATCGATGACAACGTCACAACAACGGATGAAAACGAAGAAGAGATCAATGCCGCATCTGTGGGGACAGCGACAATTCCTGCAAATGAAACAGAGATCACAGTACAAACAACCGCCATCACAGAGGATAGCAGGGTGTTTGTGACGGTGCGTGGCGATCAGGCAGTGGACGTGACACTTACCGTGACGGATGTTGAGAAAGGTGCATGTACAGTGCGTATCCCGGAAGCAAAAAAAGATGATGTGATCTTTGATTGGTTTGTGGTGAGGAGTGCGCAATAAAATCCCTTGATTTTGCGGTCACTGTGGATTCCCGCCTTCGCGGGAATGACATGTTGATCGATTCTGCAAAACTTTTTTTTCGTCATTTTCAACTTTCCCCTTGTCATCCCCAACTCGATTGGGGATCCATAAGTTCCCAGTAGTCTTGCAGTTTTTTTGCAGGAGTAGGCTTGTAGCCTGCTCCTTTCATTTTATTTCGTACAAAAAATATATGAAGCACAGTACAACTGTGCTCCTGCAATGTAGCAAAGGTCACACATAATTGTTGCAACGTGTGATCTTCAAAAAATTAGCACTCTTGATATGAGATTGCTAATTTTTGTTTTGTGTGATATGATGTGCCGTAGTGTATACAAAAAATCACTCTAAACTTACTATTCCATAACGCAATATATGGCAAAAAATTACTATGACATTCTCGGTATATCAAAGAGTGCTTCTGAGAGCGAGATCAAAAAAGCATATCGGACAATGGCGCACAAATATCATCCCGATAAAAATGGTGGCAATGAGGCAAAGTTCAAAGAAGTTAATGAAGCCTATCAAGTGTTGTCAAACAAAGAAAAACGTGCACAATATGATCAATTTGGTCAGACGTTCAATAATGCCGGCGGATTTTCCGCCCAAGGCGGACCAGCCTCGGGCTGGGACTTTTCACAATTCCAACAAGGCGCTGGAGGGCAGGGTTTTGAATTCAATTTTGGCGGGGATGGGATGGGGGATATTTTCTCAGAGATGTTTGGCGGGGGTGGTCGTCGTAGTCGTCGCGGACGCGATGTGCAAGTTGACGTCGAGATCAGTTTTATGGAGATGATCCATGGGGTGAAAAAGGAGATTTCCATATACAAATCCGTATGGTGCAGTCATTGTGATGGCAAAGGCGGTGAGCCGGGAAGTGGAGAAAATACATGCGGTACATGCAAAGGGAGTGGGCACATCCAAAAGCGGATGCAAACAATTCTTGGAACGATCGCACAGACGGTGATATGCGATACATGCCATGGCAAAGGGAAGACATTTGAAAAGAAATGTACAAAATGCAAAGGTGTCGGACATTATCGTGAGGAAGTGCGCGAGACAGTGGAGATCCCTGCCGGCATTCATGATGGACAAGCGATTGCGATCTCGGGTCACGGTGAGATCGGTGAGGGTGGTACGATGGCGGGTGATCTGATCGTGTCGGTGCATGTGGTGCAAGATCGGAAATTCATGCGGGACGGCAATGACATTCGCACAAAAAAACATATTTCTTTTGCGCAAGCGGCACTGGGCGATAAGGTAATGGTGGAGACAGTTGACGGCGACGTAAAGATGAAAATTCCTTCCGGCACGCAATCCGGCGAGATATATCGTATGCGCGGCAAAGGCGTGCCAAAATTACGTGGGATCGGTCGCGGAGATCATCTTGTTGAAGTGGTCGTGGATGTGCCGACGAAATTGTCGCGAGAAGAAAAAAGACTTATTGAACAATTACGCGATCTATAATTTTCTATCCCCCTTTCATAAAGGGGGATTTTATTGCAATTCATTGACTTTTTTGTGTTTTTGATGTAGGATACACATTCTTCGTTTTTTAACAACTGAAAATTTATTAAGTGGTCATTGTCGATATAATGATGCGGGAAGCATCGGGAGGAAGATGTGATGAAGAAAAAAATTTTCGTCATTATGGTAAGTGCGATGGTCTTTGGCATTGCAACCTGGATTGTCCATGATCGCTATGAGACATTCACAGGTGAATTTTTTTTAGGCATTACTCTCTTGAGTGGTGTCATAATCTCATTCTTGTGTACAAGAAGAGAAAAGGAAAAAAAAGAACATGAAAACATCATCAGGCAACTGCAGGAAAACACAGTTTCGTGCAACAAAAGTCAACTGGAGATCTATTTTTTACACACACCGCTTGCGGTAATTGAATGGAATTTGGATTTTACCGTACGGTCATGGAATGATAAGGCGCAGGAGATTTTTGGATATTGCGCACAGGAGATGATCGGTAAGCATGCAAAGTGTCTTGTGCCGGTGTGCCATCAGGACAAAATCGTGGCAGTTGGTGATAATTTGCTCAAAGGAGGTCTTGGACAAGAAAATATTTTTAAAAACATCACGAAAGATGGTCGCATAATCTATTGTGAATGGATCAATACACCGATCAAGGAGCGGACTGGATGTATTTTATCAGTGTATTCTCTCGTGCAAGATATCACACAAAAATATTGTGCGGAAAATGATCTGCGAGACAGTCAGGAGAAGCTTGATAGGATTCTCAGCGCTTTGCATGATCTTGTTTTTGTGATCGAAGATGATGGCAGGATCAGTTATGCCAATGCAGTGGCACATGACTTGGTTGGCGTGCCAATGGAGAGGCGTGGCAATGTACATTTTTCCGAAATTTTAAGTGATGATGATCAGAAAATCGCACGCAGGAGAATCGAGCTGGCGATCAAAACACAACGCGTATTATCTCCGCAAGTCTATCATTTACGAAAAATAGATGAGGACAATGCGGACGTGCCGGTGGAAATTGTCGCCGTGCCATTTGTGGAAGGAGGTAAACAAAAAGTTCTCGGTGTGGCGCGAGTGATTTCCGATCGGTTGGAATTGGACGAAAAGAGATCACAAGAAGAACGGATGCAATCTATCGGTGTCATGGCAGGAGGAATCGCACATGATTTCAATAACTTGCTCATGGTCATCGAAGGACATGCATCAATGCTCAAAATGAATGGTCTAAAAGATGCTGATAGACATCTGGAAAGCATCATGACGGCAGTACAACGGTCTGTGGCTTTGACGCAACAGTTACGTACTTTTGCAAAAGGGGGCGTTTCAGTCAAAGAGGTAACTTCTGTTGCGCGAGTGATCAGGGAAACCGCAAGTTTGGTACTTGGCTCCAATTCACCAAGTCGTTGTGATTGTGATTTTGCAAACGATCTCAAGGATTCCTTTGTAGATCCAAAGCAGATCGGGCAGGTCTTTCAAAATCTCCTGATCAACGCAAGTCATGCGATGCCGAACGGAGGAATTATTCGTGTCGTTGGAAAAAATGTGAAGATCGATGAAGAAAATCAGTTATTGATTAATCCGGGAGAGTATGTGCAATTCTCTGTACAAGATTCTGGTATAGGAATTGCACACAAATATCTTTCAAAGATCTTTGAGCCATATTTCACAACAAAAGGTTCAAGAGAAGGCACAGGACTTGGTCTTACGGTGGCATATTCTATCATCAAAGAACACGGAGGATATATCAGCGTGGAATCAGCTCTTGGTGAAGGAACGACATTTCATGTTTATCTACCCGCCACCACATCGAAAGAATTGGGTGTGGTAGTGGTAAAAGAAAAAGAGGGTCGCAATAGATCCCTCTCTATACTTCACGTGGAGGATCAGGATGCCAATGGAGATTTGATGGTGGAAATATTACACGCGTTTGGGCATAGTTGTGAATCAGTTGTCGATGGATCAATGGCACTTCCATTGTACAAAAGCGCGTGTGAGACAGGGAAGTGTTTTGATCTGGTTATTACAAACCTCACGATTCCTGGTGGAATGGGTGGCTTGGAACTCATAGAAAAACTGCGAAACTATGATAAGAACGTAAAATTTATCATTACATCGGGATATGCGAAAAATCTGCCTGAGGAGTATAAGGAGATATTTTTGCAGAAACCATTTAATATTTCGAAGATGAAAGAGTTGATTGATGTTGTCGTGAATGGACGATAATATCAAACCACTGTTGCATACATATGCGACAGTGGTTTTTCTTTTTTTTAAAAAAAGTGATATAATGTCATCATAAAAATAAATCTAAAAAAATGGAAAATACAAAGATCAAAATGATCGCAATAGGAACGCTTGCTATTGTGGCTTTTTTTGCCACCTATTTTTTTATCGCCCACAAAAATAACAAAGAAAATATCGCAAATCAATTCAAGCCAAATGGCGTTTCTCTCATTTCGCAAAACAACAATGAATTTACACTAAACCTTGTATTTAATGGTGGAGACAAACCTGGCATTTCCAGTATCAGGTATGTTGCTCTCCTCTATAAAGTCAGTGACAATGGGGAGATTATGGGAGATTCTCCGATGGATACAAAGAGCTATGATGATCACATCATTATCGGCAAAAATGATGGAAAATCTATCACAAAAAACATATCATACGTTGCGCCGGATTATCTTGATGGAAAGTATGTACTGGTTGTGAATTATCTTGCAGAATCCGGTAATCAGATCGATTCTTTTATCGTGGGCAATGTCAATTTACAAAGTCAAAACACCGGTTTTCTTGAGATCCTTCCAGATACATGTTTTCTCCAAGTAGAAGGAGAAGATCCAAATATCAATCACGCCAATGGACAAGGTGTTGATATCAAAAGGGACGAAAACATCATTGTCACCTGCACTGTAAAAAACCATTTTGATAAAGAAGTGACTACCAATGTAAAATTTAAAAACTTTTTTATCACGCATGAATTAAACGAGTCTGTGGAGCAGGAAGGATTAACTTTCAGCACGGTTTCATTTGATGCAGATGTAACAAAAAACATTTCTCTCTCAATCGCAAAGGCACTTGTGCCACAAGCATATGATGTCGGTCTTTATCTCACGGATACTTCCGGCACACAGATCTCAAACATGGCATACTTTCACTATGTCATTGCAGGAGAAAGCGCACGCATTCTCAATGCAACACTGGACAGCGATCATTATGCGCAAAACACACCGATCACAGCAACGATATCCTATGGCGGTTCAGCGGACAATTTTGATGGCGCACGACTCGGTGGCACAAAAAATGAAAAATTAACTGCAGAGATCGATGTGCGCAATCAAGCAGGTCAAAGTTGTCTGGCAGAAGAAAAGATCACTGATCTCAGTACGGAAAAGATCGTTGATACAAATATTGTAATGAATGCAACAAGAGAATGTGCCAATCCTTTTATCGTGGCAACGATCCGCGGAAAGGATGGTGTAGTATTGGATACGAGAACATTTTTGCGTGATACTAAATAACTCTATGACATACAAAAATATGATCATCAAAAAACAATGCAATATCTTTGGCGCAATATTATTTGTCAGTATTCTTTTTGTCGGAGTACTGATCGGCACAGAAAATGCGCGTGCATGGTGTACGGGCAATTATGAGGATCTCGGTTGGTGTGCCAGTGGAAATACGAAGCGCTTTTATTATGATGGAAGCAACCAATGTGTCAATGAACCGTGTGGTAACTGCAATTTCCCAAAATGCGGTACTGCAAATGGTGGAACATTTACAACTGCGCCCGTGGCCACCACTGCGAACTATGCTGCGACATGGGGACCTCAACCACTGTGTGGTGAATGGCGTAATGGTGCAAGTGCGGTTACGCTTGTTGGTTCTAAATGGAAGTGGACATGTCAAGCGAGCCCCTATAGTCTCAAAGTAATAAATTGTTCAGCGACAAAACCGCCACCAGTAGTTAATGGTGTGTGCGGGCCAGCAAATGGTGGTAGCTATCAAACACAACCAACATATGGTTTATGTGCAGCAGGGACTGTTATGGACATGGGAGTGGCTACATTGTGGGATGGATGGTCTTGGTGGTGCAGTGGTTCGGGCGGGGGATCAAGTCAAGGGTGTGGTGCAGGCAAAATCACGGTAATGTGTGGCACCTTAAATGGGAGGACATATCTCGCAACTGATACAGCGTGGGGAACTGGTACGTTTTGTGGCGGAGGATATTCTATTCCCGCTTCTCCAGCATTCCCGGCACAAGGGGGTAGTACCGGGTGGCAGTGTACCGATGCAATGGGCTCTCAAGCGTGGTGTGTAGCATATCGTGCTTTACCTGTTGTATATACCTGTACGGGTACACCGCCACAAGATGCTTTGAGATGTTCTGGCGATGACACAGGTCTTACAGCTAATACTGCATGGCAACAAGTGACATCGTGTACTGATGCGACAAAATGTGAATACATGATGCCATCGTACTCTTGTACCGGTGGCAATCCACCACAAGGCGCAATGTGGTGTGCAGGCGATGACACAGGTCTTACAGCTAATACTGCATGGCAACAAGTGGCATCGTGTACTGATGCGACAAAATGTGAATATATCATGCCATCGTATTCTTGTACCGGTGGCAATCCACCGCAAGGTGCGATATGGTGCACAGATGACAATGCAGGTCTCACAGCGGATACAGCATGGCAACAAGTGACATCGTGTACTGATGTGAGAAAATGTGAATACACGATGCCGTCATGTGGACCCGATAACGGTGTATTAGTAAATAATCGACCGACCGATCCGGGGCTTTGTAGTGCGGATAGCACGTCAAGTGAGGTCACATTTGACGCAAGAGGTAATTGGCATTGGACATGCACGCATACCAGCGTAGAATCAGGGTCGCTTGCGGTAAATTGTGAAGCGCCATCATGTCTTACAACTATGCCGGTCGATCTCCAGCCATACGTATATTTTAACTCTGATGGCAATCCAAATAATGCTGTGGCAACCGTCACGTGTCCAAATGTCTGCTGTGCTATTGATAGCAGTAACGGTGCAATAACTGTCTGTAATAGCGATCCTGCAGCAGGTCTGATCCCTGTATTTCCGGGAAGTCGTTCTTATCCTGCCGAATGCTGGTTTGACAATGACCACAATCGCACTAATGACAGCAATGAGCCGAAAATATCATACCATCCGGGACGAACGATCAGCACGATGTGTACTGCACGTTCGTGCAGAAGTCAGGGGGAATGTCAGGCATTGCCACAAGCGGCAAATACAGCACAGGCATGCAAAAGTACATGCAATTCTGATGCAGATTGTTCCAAGGGTCGCATGATCGAAACGCGACCGTAAAAAATGCGATGTGGAGATGTAAAAGGAATTTCTGGGATGACAAAAGGAGAACCCTCGCACTGGTATGGTGAGAGGGTTTTGTCTTTTTGAGGATGATTGAAAATTTCATGTCATATCGCAACACATTAAATAATATTAAAAAAACGCATATGGCTATTTTTGTTTGTGGTATACTGGGAGAAGAAATAAAAAAGTTATTATGATACAAAAACAACAAAAAAAGATCTATGCATATACGGTGCAGGAGATTGCCAGTGAATTTCGCACGTCGGAACATCGTGGGCTTACTGCAGGAGAGGTGCAATTGCGACTCAAGCAATATGGACGCAATCAACTTGCGCAAAAACGGAGTTGGAAATGGCTCGCATTGATTGTCAATCAGTTCAAAGATGCGCTCGTATGGATATTGCTTGTTGCTGCAATTCTGGCTTTTTTCTTTGGTGAAACGCGTGACGTGATCATCATTCTTATTATTGTGGGCATCAACGCAATTATTGGATTTTTACAAGAATTCAAAGCGGAGAAGATTTTGGAAAGCATTACAAAGCTCACAACCGATCAGACACAAGTGATTCGTGACGGTAAAAAACAGGAGATCGATGCGCGTTTTCTCGTGCCAGGCGATGTGGTTTTTGTGTCGTCCGGTGATCGTGCGCCGGCGGATGGTTATCTCGTGGAGAGTTATGATCTCAAGGTGAACAGCTTTATTTTTACAGGAGAATCCAAGCCGGAGGCCAAATCTGTCAAAACGATTCATGGGGAAAATGTGGCGCTTGCCGATATCGACAATATGCTTTTTATGGGAGAGACGATCACAACGGGAGAGGCGCGATATATTGTAACGGGGACGGGCATGCAAACGGAATTGGGGCGTATTGCACACTTGACCGGGGAGATCAAAGAAGCACCGACACCGATGCAAAAGCAGATGCAAAGGCTCAGTAAAAATATTACGATTGTTGCTGTGTCGATTGGCACATGTGTGATGATCATCGGAAATTATTTTGAAATGTCTGCATACCATAGTTTTCTTTTTGCACTGGCTTTGGCAGTATCTGTTGTGCCAGAGGGACTTCCGGCTGCTATTTCTGTGGCATTGTCACTTGGGATGAAGAGACTTCTTTCTGTCAAAGTTTTAGCCAAAAAATTAAGTGCTGTAGAAACACTCGGATCAGTATCGATCATTTGTACGGATAAAACGGGAACGATCACAAAAAATGAGTTGACTGTGACACATATTGTGATCAATGGCCGCATGATCACAGTCAGTGGTACGGGATATAGTCCCGAGGGACATTTTTACATTGATAGCACTGTGGTCAATCCTGCTCAAGTGAAGAATTTGGAATTACTTTTTCGGATTGGTACATTGTGTAACGATGCAAACATCATACTGAAAGATGGCGTACGTACAGTTGTGGGTGATCCGACAGAAGGAGCGATTGTTGTTGCGGGAGAGAAATATAATCCAAAAGAGAATTATTATAGCATCGGTGAAACAAAAATTACAGAGAATCCCTTCTCTTCTGATCGCATGCGCATGAGCGTGGTATACAAAAACCGTGACACGATGTCTTTTGTCAAAGGATCGCCAGATGTCATGATTGACTTGTGTGATTTTATTGTGCAAGATGATCAGGTTGTGCCATTTACAACAGAACAAAAAACGCGGATCAAGGAGTTGTATAATGCCATGTCTGCTGACGCATTGCGTGTCTTGGGATTTGCGTATCGCAATCTCAACGATGTCGACGCGCGACATTATCTTGATGAAGCGGAAAAGGGTTTGACGTGGACAGGTATGATGGCAATGATCGATCCGCCACGAGCAGACGTTGCGCAAGCGGTGCAGGAATGCAAGGATTTGGGGATCAAGGTAATCATGATCACGGGAGATTATGAAATTACAGCACGCGCAATCGCACGCAATATCGGACTGATTGACGGTGAGGGAACGTATGAGGTGATCAACGGTAAAATGTTGCATGAATTATCTGATCGTGATGTATATAGCAAGGTAATGAAAAAGGATGTGATATTTGCGCGTATCGCTCCGGAGCAAAAGTTACGGATTGCAACAATTCTCAAAAATCATCATCAGGTGATTGCGATGACGGGTGACGGTGTCAATGACGCACCGGCATTAAAGAAGGCGGATGTCGGTGTGGCAATGGGTATCATCGGTACGGATGTATCCAAACAGGCGGCAGACATGATCCTTATGGACGACCGCTTCGCATCAATTGTTCACGGTGTGAAAGAAGGACGCACGATCTATCACAATTTGCGCAAATTTGTGCACTACGTCTTTACGTCCAATGTGAGCGAGCTTTTTACAGTAATTATCGGTGTATTATTTCATTTGCCATCGCCGATTACGGCAATTCAAATTCTTGCGATTGATCTGGCAACAGATATTTTTCCGTCATTTTCACTCAGTCTTGAGCCGGCGGAAGCACATCAAAGTGGAAAGGTTGCAAATTCCAAAGAATCGATCATCAGTTGGCAAGGGGTGCGACGACTGATCTATTTGGGAAGTATTATGGCAGTTGGTGCGGCTACTGCGTTTTATTGGTCAATGGTGCGCAGTGGGTGGGTCTATGGACAACCGTTTGATGAGAATAGTGAAGTATATGTGATGGCGACGACGGCAGCGTATGCGGTGCTTGCGATGTCACAGATGGCAAATCTCGTGCAATCACGCAGTGAGACATTATCACCGTTTGCGCTGGGATTTTTCAAAAACAAATATGTGATTGGATCAATTGGCATCTCATTTGGCATCCTTCTCATGTTTATGTACGTGCCGTTTTTTCAGACATATCTCGGCATGCGTCCAATTGTATGGCAGGATTGGATTGTTGTAGTTGTCACAACTTTTGCCGTATATCTCTTTGAAAACATCCGTAAAGTGTGGTTTGTAAAATAAGCCTTTTTGAAATACATAATAGGTTTCATCAAGGAGGGGAGGGATGGTATACTGTCGGTGTAAGCATTCATACAAAAATTATGTGTGGAATTGTCGGGTATATCGGGAAAAGTAAAAGAGCGCAACACGTGCTTTTGGATGGACTGCATCGATTGGAATATCGTGGATATGACAGCGCAGGACTCTGTGTGATAAGTGGCAAAAAATGTAAAACATTTCGTGCAGTGGGAAAAGTGTCTGCCTTGGAAACAAAAATCGGTGACAAAGATCTCTGTGCACAGATCGGCATCGCACATACGCGATGGGCGACACACGGTAAGCCGAGTGTGGCGAATGCTCATCCGCACAGAAGTGGTAAAGTGCATGTGGTGCATAATGGGATCATTGAGAATTATCAATCATTGAAAAATTCCCTGATCAAAAAAGGACATATATTTACAAGTGAAACAGACAGCGAGATCGTAGCTCATTTGATCGATGAAGCAAGTAAAAGGCATAACTTTGAAGAGGCGGTACAGCATGCGTTGGCGCAAATTTGCGGTGCATATGCTTTGGTGGTCATACATGAAGATGAACCGGAAAAATTGATCGCAGTACGCAATAGTTCTCCGCTTGTTGTAGGTGTGGGCAAGGATGAATACATCATTGCGTCTGATGCGTCGGCAATTATTGCGTATACGGATCGCGTACTATATCTCGATGATGGGGAAATGATCGTGGTGATGCCGGATCATCATGTGATCATGAATTTTCGCGGTCAAAAAAAATACAAGAAAGAATACATGCTTGATTGGGATGAAAGTGAAGCGCAAAAAGAAGGGTATCCACACTTTATGCTCAAAGAGATCTTTGAGCAACCGCATGCGGTAGAAGATGCAATGCGCGGACGCGTGATCGTCAAAGAGGGTCTTGCACGATTGGGTGGACTCTCTGCAGTAGAAAAACAATTGCGCAAAATCAATCGCATTGTGATCGTATCATGTGGCACATCATATCATGCGGGATTAGTGGGTGAATACATGCTAGAAGAATATGCGAACATTCCAACGGAGGTGGAGTATGCATCGGAATTTCGTTATCGTAAACCGCTTATTGATCAAAAAACTGCGGTGATCGCGATCTCACAGTCAGGAGAAACTGCAGATACGCGTGCGGCAATTCGTGAAGCAAAAAACAAAGGTGCGTTGACGTTGGGCATTATCAATACTGTCGGATCGACAATCGCGCGTGAGACGGATGCCGGCGTGTATAATCATGCCGGTCCGGAGATTGGTGTGGCAAGTACCAAAGCATTTACGTCGCAGTTGACGATCCTCGCACTCCTCACAGTTTATCTCGGTCGGCAACGCGACATGTCGATGACAATGGGTCGGAGGATATTGACAGAGTTGCGTGCAATTCCCGGGAAGATCGAAGAGGTTTTTGCGGAGGAAAAAAAGATCAAAAAAATTGCCAGAAAATATCGTGATGCACACAGCATGTTCTATTTGGGACGAAAATATAATTATGCGATCGCATTGGAGGGCGCGCTCAAGATCAAAGAAATTTCTTATATTCACGCAGAGGGATATGCATCCGGCGAAATGAAACACGGTCCGATTGCACTGATCGATAAAAATTTCCCTTCCGTAGTGATCGCGCCGTATGATAGCGTATATGAAAAGACGTCATCGGCAATTGCGGAGATTCGTGCACGAGGTGGTAAAGTCATTGCAGTGACGACGCATGATGCTGTTGATGTGATCAAAGTGGCGGATGATGTGATCATTGTGCCAAAGACGCTGGAAATGCTCATGCCACTTGTGACGGTTGTGCCACTTCAACTCTTGGCGTATTATGCCGGTTGTGCAAAAGGATATGATGTGGATAAACCGCGCAATTTGGCAAAAAGTGTGACGGTGGAATAGACGCAACCCTGTTAAATGGCATGTAAACGTAGGTGAGTCTTTAGTAACTGTATAATATCTCATGTCGAGTTGAAATGCCAAAATTTCGAGCGAAAAAAACGAAAGTTGAAGGAGGGCTATCGGGTGATAACCCGACGAAACTTGCGTTTTTTGCAGCCGAAATTTTGGCATTTCAGCCGACAAGCCATTTTTTGGCGTTGAGATGTTAGACAGTTACTTACATTGCGCGCATTGATAAAAGGGGATATACTGTGATGCAGAGTTCATGAATTTTTATAAGAACTTTATGATCGATATGACGTGGATACAGGCATTGATATTGGGTTGCATCGAAGGTGTGACGGAGTTTTTGCCGATCTCATCGACAGCACACCTCATTCTCATATCGCACGTGATGCACATCGTACAGACGGATTTTATGAAGAGTTTTGAGATCATTATTCAGCTGGGTGCAATTCTGGCGGTGGTTGCTTTGTATTGGAAACAGTTGTTGAATGTGGAAATACTCAAGCGATTGATCGTGGCATTTATCCCGACGGGCGTGTTGGGGGTGGTTTTTTATCATGTGGTCAAAAAATATCTCATGGATAATGATGCGGTGATCCTCGGGGCGTTGTTTTTTGGCGGATTGTTTCTGATCTTGTTTGAAAAGTGGCACACTGAAAAATCTGATGCTCTCAATGATATTGCAACCATTTCTTATAAAAAATGTCTGGCGATCGGCGTATTTCAGTCAATCGCCATGATCCCCGGCGTGTCGCGTTCTGCGGCGACAATTATCGGCGGACTTGTGATGGGCTTCAAGCGTGAGACGATCGTGAAATTTTCATTTCTCTTGGCAATGCCGACAATGGTTGCCGCGACGGGTCTTGATCTGGTGAAAAATGTGTCATCTTTTTCCGCTTCACAATCACACGTGCTTGCAATCGGTTTTATCACTGCATTTATCACTGCAATACTGGGGATCAAATTCTTCTTGGTATATATTCAGAAACATTCTTTTGCATCGTTTGGCGTGTATCGCATGATCATTGCAATTGTATTTTTTATATTATTTTTTGTATGAAATTAATTGATGGAAAAATGATCGCTGTACAAAAACTTCTTACAGTGAAAGAAACGATTGAAAACAAAGATCTAACGCCTGCGCTTGCCGTGGTGCTCGTGGGGGATGATCCGGCATCACATCTGTATGTAAAATTGAAACAAAAAGCCGCCAAGGAAGTGGGTGTTGAATTGCGTACGTATTTTTGTGAAGCGCTCACGCCGCGAGATGAGATCGTGCAGAGTATCAATTTTCTCAATGCGGATCCTGACACGCATGGGATCATCGTACAATTACCGCTCCCGGATCATTTGGATGCAGATGAGATCGTAAACATGATCGATCCGCAAAAAGACGCGGACGGATTTCATCGGGTCAATCAAGAAAAATTTCTCGCAGATGAGGAAGGTGTTTTTCCGGTTTTTCCTCGTGCGATCATGAGTTTGATCGATTCGTGCGGTGATGATCTGAGGGGAAAAAATGCTGTGGTGCTGGGGAAGAGTGATGTGTTCGATCGTGTGATGACGCATGCGCTCGTACAACGTGGGTGTGAAACGCAGTTTATCCGTTGTGTGGACAAAAAGGACTTTTCTCCAAAAGAAAAAGAACTGATCAACAGCGCAGACATCATCGTGACAGCGGCCGGTATGCCGGAGTTCGTATCATGCGACTTGATCAAAGACGACACGATCGTCATTGATGGTGGGATCAGTAAGAAGGGGGAAAAGATCATGGGCGATATCGCACAAAAAACATGTAAAGACCGCGATATTATCCTCTCGCCGGTACCCGGTGGCGTCGGTCCGGTAACGATTGCATGTTTGCTGGAAAACGCGGTAGAATTGGCACAGAAGCAAAGAGAATTATAAAAAAAGGCTATAAGATATTTTTACATGTTATGAAAGCCTATATCACATGTCCATGCACGCACTCTCGGGATAAATTACATTTATTGCCCACGATCAAGTCCGTTGTAGAAAGTAACGGAATAGAGTCTTTTGTGTTTGAGATCGGTGGCACGCCGGATGAAATATTTCATCGTGATCATTCCAATATCAAAGACAGCGATCTGATCATTGCTGATGTGTCGGAGAGAAGTCACGGTGTGGGCATCGAGATCGGCATGTCGTACTGTCTCGGACTCAAAAGAATATTGTTGATCGATGAGAATAAGTCTGTCACCAAATTGGCGCAAGGTATGCCAGACACCACGATTATCAGCTACAAAGATGAAAACGATTTGAAATCTAAGTTGGAGTCCGCGATCCATGAGATCATTAAATTAATATAATGAAAATCAAAAAAATTGAAGCCAGTCGAGCAGATTGGGATCATGTGAGGAGTTGGAATTATAAACTGAAAGATTTGAAGGACAACTATCAATCAGTTGTTTATGCTGAGCTTGATGGGATCCACGGGGAAGTCGCGACGGGAAGTGTTGAGAGAGTATATTATATTCTAAGCGGTGCAGGAGAATTTAACATTGGAGGAGAAAATGTCCATGTAGAAGCGGGGGACGTTTTGACTGTTCCGCCACATACAACATATGATTATTGGCCGACAAATGAGGAAACATTGAAAGTCATATTGTTTATGGAATTGTGGGATAATTAGGTAAAATACGGACAAAAGAGATAGGGGGGTGTTTGATTATAAGTATATGAAGATGACAAAAAACAGAGTATGAATGACTCTGTTTTTTGATTTGTGGTGCCTCGGGAGAGACTCGAACTCTCACATCCTTGCGAATACTGGATTTTGAGTCCAGCGCGTCTACCAATTCCGCCACCGAGGCATAATTATTTTATGTTTCGTTTTATCCACTCTTTGCCACAGCCACTTTTGAGAAACTTTTCTCGCAAACGTGCAGTCGGTCTATCGTTATACTTTTCTGTTAAAACAGTATTAAATGGTGCATACGGCCTTGTGGTTTTATTTTGTCCACAGTTGTGTTCCTCCATCCTTCGTTGGATATTATTTGTTATGCCAACATAAATATACGATTTTGTATTGCTGGAAATAACATAGACGTAATATGCCATATTGTTATAATATTGTCTACCAACCTGCCTGCCGGCAGGCAGGTTCCGCCACCGAGGCATTTTATTGAGTTTATAAAGTAGAAAGTATAAAGTTTGTAAAGTAAATAGTGAGGTCTACATGTCTACCTTTCTACTCGTCTAGCAGTCTAATTTTTGGAGTACTTGTGCTAGTATAGTATAATTATTGTAGTAAATCAAGACGGGGTTTTTCCGTGTGGCTTTTTAATCTTAAATTACGTGTAATGGCACAAATTATTTCATTTATCAATCAAAAAGGCGGAGTGGGCAAGACGACGAGTGCGGTCAATACGGCAAGTTATTTGGCGGACATGGGCAAGTTTGTCCTATTGGTGGATTTGGATCCGCAGGGCAATGCTTCATCAGGATTGGGGGTTGATCTGCGACAAGTGCAACATAGTCTATATTCCACAATGGTGGGTGGCGGTAATGTACGCGATGCGATCATCGGCGTGGGGATGGAAGGATTGAGTTTGATCCCGGCAACGGCAGATCTCGCCGGTGCAAATATCGATCTGGTGGAAATGGAAAATCGTGAGTTCCGTCTATATGATGTGCTCAGACAAATTCGCATGGATTATGATTATATCATCATTGACTCGCCGCCGAGCTTGGGACTTCTCACGATCAACGGTCTCGTGGCATCGGATAGTGTTATCATTCCCGTGCAAGCGGAATATTATGCGTTGGAAGGATTGGGGCAATTGCTCGAAACGATCCAATTGGTGCAAAATAATTTACAGCCACAATTGGATATCATGGGCGCGGTAATCACGCTCTATGACAGGCGCAATCGTTTGGCGCGGCAAGTCGTGCGTGAGATGCGGCAACATTTCCCGGGGCGAGTTTTTGAAAGTATTATCCCGCGCAGTATTCGTCTGGCGGAAGCACCGAGCTTTGGGCAGTCGATCACGTTGTTTGATAATTTCAACAAAGGCGCAAAAGCGTACAAGGCTCTTGCGAAAGAAATAATTGCATTAGAAAAATAAAATTATTATGATACAGCGGCATGGACTGGGCCGAGGACTTTCCTCACTGATCCCACAAAAAAACACATCATCACAGAACGAACCGCAGAGGATCGCGTCACACAGTGTGCAGCCGACTTTTCGAACATCGCGTAATGATGGTGCATCTGCGTCGACACACAAACAAACAGAAGACCGTATTGATGATGATCGTGATTTTGTCAAAGACGTGCCGATCGGCATGGTGCGCGCCAATGCGCAACAACCGCGCATGTATTTTGATGAGGAGAAACTGGACGAGTTGGCACACTCGATCAAAACACATGGCGTCTTGCAACCGCTTATCGTGATTCACAAAGGAGATCATTACGAACTCATCGCCGGTGAACGTCGTTTGCGCGCATCTAAAAAAGCGGGATGTGAAACTGTGCCGGTAATTATCAAACAGGACATCAATCTCGGCGATCAGAGGAAATTGGAGCTTGCGCTTATTGAGAATATTCAACGGCATGATCTCAATGTGATCGAAGAGGCAAAATCATATAATCGTCTTGCGGATGAGTTTGGCTTGTCTCAAGAAGAGATCGCTGTACGTTCCGGCAAAAGTCGACCGACGGTTGCCAATCGTATGCGACTGACAGGTTTGCCGATCGAAGTGCAAAAAGGATTGATCGCGGGGGAGATCACGGAAGGACATGCCAAAGTGATCCTCAGTCTCACGATGCCACAAAAACAGCTGGCACTCTATCACATGATCCTTGCGCAAAAACTTACCGTACGACAGGCGGAGGATAAAGCGCATCTCGCTGAGCAAACAAAACATATGCGTAGAACCGGTGACAAAACACCGCATGCACGGCGACTGGAAGATCAATTGACGCGGTATTTTGGCACGCGTGTACGTGTGAGTGAAAGCAATGGCGGAGGAAATATCACGGTATCATATTTTTCAGAAGAAGAATTAAAAAATATTCTCACACGTTTAAAATTAGTATAATCAATTAACATAATTTTATGAAAAAAATTATAGGTCTCCTGTGTGTTATCAGTATGTCGTTTTTTCTCGTTGGTTGCGGTCAAAAGATCTCATCACAATTTCCGTTGCCGGAGAAAGTGGAGAATTTCACAGAACAATCAGAAGGTGATGCAATCAACTTTCAGACAAACATGAGTAGTGCGAAGCTGTTGGATTTTTATCGGCAAGCTTTTAGCGGACAAGGGTTGACGGAGCGCACATTGTTGACCGTGCAAAACGGCGGTACGGTGAGCGTGGTATTCGATGGAAATACTAAAGGGGCACTTGTTGTTCAAATGGTGGAATTGCCGACGGGAATGACAAATGTCAACATCCGTTTCGAATCCATATGAGTTCTAAAATATACGGATATGTGATCATTTATGCCTATATAGGAAGGATGGTTTTCTGGTCTGGACAAGATTAAGAAACTGTGGTATAGTCTTTTGTTGATCCAGTAGAGCAAAAAGTTATTTAAAAGCAAAAAACATATGATCATATAAGGAGGATAAGCTATGGGCGGATACCAAAATATGCCTTTTATAGAGAAGGAAAAAGAGTATTTTGAGGCGAGGCAACGGGGTGTGCATGGTGCGGAGTTGGCAATTATCGTGCGCCAGTGGCTCGCAACAGCGACCACATCTGACGAGATCTGTGCAAATATCTTCTATCATTATGATTCCGTCCTGCTTGGCGAATATGCCTTGAGTGATGACGAGATCATGCGTCATGCATGTGCCGTTTTTAAGACAAAAGAAGACTGGTGGTCGTGGTTTTCTTTTTGCGATGGCAACATGAAACAGTATAGAACGGAAGCTCTTGATGGAATATTGAGTTTCGCTCAGTATAAGGAAGATGTCCAAGGAATTCTCACGAAGGTGTGCAATAGCATGGAGATCACCTTGGATATGGATAAAGTATTTCTCCAAATATTCAGAGCAGCATATAAATTACCTGCTCGTACTAACAGCTAGGGGCGGATCAATGAGAACACAAAACCCCCGCAAATTTTTTGCAGGGGTTTTTATTATGCTAAAAAATGATCTCATATTACGTCCGTGTGCGTTTGATCGCACGGCGGATCGCGCCTTTTGCGTTGGATGTTTTTACGAAGTCCAGCCAATCGGCATTTGGTTTTTTTCGGTTTTTATCCGTGATGATGTCAATGATCTGCCCGTTGTGTACTGTGGAGTCAAGGGCGGTCATTTTGCCGTTGACGCGTGCGCCGGTTGCTGAATTGCCGATATCGGTGTGGATGGCATAGGCAAAATCAACGATACTCGCGCCCTCAGGCAATTCGATGATGTCGCCCATCGGCGTGAAAGCGAAAATATGATTTTTGAGAAAGTCCACCTTCAACCCCTCGATGAATTCTTCCGGATTATTGCCGAGTTCTTTCTGCCATTCCTGGAGTTGCATCACCCATTCCACTTCTTTTTTTGAAACCTCGTCTTTTTTGGGGAGGAAATAATCCTTCCAACTCTTGTTTTTGCGTGATTCATAGAGCCAGTGGGCGGCAATACCGAATTCTGCTTCGTCGTGCATTTTTTGTGTGCGGATCTGCACTTCGAGGACGCGCCCATCAGGACCAAATACTGTCGTGTGGATCGATTGATAGCCGTTTGGCTTTGGGAGGGAAATGTAGTCTTTGATGCGGCCGATCATCGGATGGTATTTTTTGTGGACGATGCCGAGCGTTTCATAACATGCGGCGATGTCTTTGACGATGACGCGTACGGCGATCAGATCATAGACGCGATTGATGTCCATGTCGTAGCGCAATAATTTCTGATAAAGACTGTGAATGCCTTTTGCACGACCATGTACATCAACGACGGTGATCCCTTCGTCTTTGAGAGCCTTTTTGAGTTCACGAATCGCTTTTTGTACGTAGAATTCTTTTTCTTTGACTTTTTCTTTGCTGATGTTCTTTGTGCTGTTGTATTTATCGGGGTGGAGATGCATGAAACAGAGATCGGTAAGTTCACTGCGCAATCCTCCGATACCGAGTCTGTTTGCGATGGGGACGTAGATTTCCATTGTTTCATTGGCGATTCGCTTGCGTTTTTCTGCAGGAAGGTATTCCAGTGTCTGCATATTGTGCAGACGGTCTGCGAGTTTGATGATGACAGTGCGGATGTCGGATCCCATTGCGAGAAACATGCGTCGCCAGTTTTCCAGTTTGTATTCTTCCTTCGTGCCACGCAATTTGATCTTGCCGAGTTTGGTGATGCCCTCGATCATTTGTGCGATATCCGGACCGAATTTTTTGGTGATGGTCACAAGGGTTTCCGGTGTGTCCTCCGGAATATCATGCATGAGTCCTGCGGCGACAGTGCGGGCATCCATACCGAGCTTTGCAAGGATTCTCGCTGTAGCAAGACAATGTTGGATATAGGGCACGCCACTTACGCGTATTTGATCTTTGTGCGCAGCATCGGCAAATTCAAAGGCCTGTGAAATAAGCTTGCGTCCGTTATGTCCGAGCGGTGTTTTGAATGCACGAAATACATCATCAATTGTAAGGATTTTTTGTTCCATAAAACTATATTTACTATACGGCTTGATGCGTGAGTTGACAAGGTGTGTTTTTGACGACGGAGTTGTCACTGCGCGGGGATGTGTCATAATGGGTGCATATGACAGTATACACACCACTGGCGGAGCGCATGCGTCCTAAGACAATTGAAGATTTCCATGGACAAGAGCATCTCGTTTCGCATGGTGCGGTTTTGCATTCTCTGATCCGCAAAGATCAGGTCCCCTCAATGATCCTTTGGGGTCCGCCGGGGACGGGAAAAACCACGCTTGCGCGGATTATCGCCAATGAGACGGCGGCGCATTTCGTGCAAATGTCCGCGATCAACGTCGGGGTAAAAGATGTGCGTAAGGCGATTGAGGATGCGCGGAGTTATGCGCGCTTGGGGACAAAGACCATCCTTTTTATCGATGAGGTGCATCGATTTAACAAGATGCAACAAGATGCGTTCTTGCCGAGCGTGGAAGATGGCACGATCATACTCATCGGCGCAACGACGGAAAACCCGAGTTTTGAGGTAAACGGCGCATTGCTATCACGCGCACGGGTTTTTGTTTTGGAGGCGTTGTCTCTTGCATCGCTCAAAAAGATCGTTGCGAATGTCTTGGAAAGGAGTGAAAAATTTTTCGGGCGCAAAAAGATCACGATCTCCGATGAGACGACAGAGTATCTGTGTGCACTTGCCAATGGTGATGCGCGTACGATGCTCAATGCGTTGGAAGTCGCTGTGCAGTTAGCGCAAATGGAAAAGAAAAAAAACACCATTCTCAAAAAACACATCGAGCAAGCGATCCAAAAGACAAATTTGCTCTATGACAAAAATGGGGAAGAACATTACAATCTCATCTCCGCACTGCACAAATCCATGCGTGGCGGGGACGCGGATGCGGCGATCTATTATCTCGCGCGGATGCTGGAGGGCGGAGAGGATCCGCTATACCTTGCGCGGCGCATCGTGCGCTTTGCCTCCGAAGACGTCGGCATGGCAAATTCTTTTGCGCTCCCGCAAGCCGTGGCGGCATATGATGCGTGTCGATTTATCGGAATGCCGGAATGTGGCGTGAATCTCGCGCAAGCAGTTGTCTATATGGCAAAGAGTAAAAAAAGCATCGCCGTGTACGAAGGGTATACTGCGGCGATGCAGGATGTGCGCGACAAAGGAAACTTGCCGGTGCCACTACACCTGCGCAATGCGCCGACAAAACTGATGAAAGAATTAAATTATGGCAAAAATTATAAATACACACCGCTGGCAACAGATGAGGAGAACGCGCAACAAGAATTTTTGCCGGAAAAACTCAAAGGAAAAAAATATATATGAAAAAGCGCTGTGATGTTTTCACAACGCTTTTTTAAAAGAACGTGGGAGATTTTTTTATTGATGGTGCTGAAGAATGACTGTGGCACGATCGTATGCACCGTATACGATCTCTCGTAATGTTGGGATGTGCTCCGTATCAGAAATTTCTCGCAGGGCACCCTCTGCTTGTTGTAGAATGGTGTTGACATAGTCCTTGTCGACGTGTTTACCTGTCGCGAGCGCGAGGACGATGGATGATGCTTCGAGTAAGATCTCAGGCTCTTTACACTCTTGTGCAAGAACCTCCAAAGCAGTTCTCATATCATTTCCACAGATATCCTTGTAATAGTGAGTGAGAGGAACCTGATCCCAATCTACTTTTTCAACTGTCTCGGCGCAGACGCGTATGAGATTGTTTCGAATCATCTTTTTGACAGAAGTTTCATACGTTGTGTCTATGGACAAGAGATGTATGTGATAGAGATGTTCGAATTTCGTTTTAATGGGAGTGACAACGATCACGCCTATGATCACAGCACCTTTTGAGTCATCATGACACGTGATGATGTAGCCATGTTTTCGCAGTGACTGCCAATACGCCCACGTTTGATCTGACTCTTTCGGTCTCACGATGCGTAGGAGACGATTAAGTTCCTCTGTACATCGCTCCACAACGGCATTAATGCCTATCGAAAATGATTGCGGTTTCATCGCCTCCTCCTTTTTTGAAGTTGTTGTAAATGTTAAACAACGATATTGTGCCCTCACTGTAGCACCATACGTGTGTTTTTACAATATATAGAAAAAAGGCAGAAGGGTGGATTTTTTAGATCGGTGGAAGGGTAGACGTAAAAATGTGAAAGATTGTTCAAATTGCGAGCGTGAAAACCCTTTGTCATTCCCGCGAAGCCTGCCTGCCGGTAGGCAGGGCGGGAATCTAGTATCGGCATTCCCATTCCGATTTTTCGAGGACAAACTTTACGGGAATGACAAAATGATCGTATGTGGAAAAATAGTAGAATGATGATGTATTTTCAGCAAAAATGAGATTTTCAAACTTGCTTTCTTGAAAAAAATCTTGACAAAATGGTAATTTAGGTGTATAATATTCAACTATAGTCATTTTACAACTTATTGTTTGCTACAGCCAAAAGAGGCTTCATTTTGTTGATTTTGAAGGCAATTTTTGGCTGTGGCAAAACCTTGTCTGCCGGAAGGGAGGCGTTGCGGTGGAGTCAAAACAGCGAAACTTTTTATTGTGCCGCGTATCATGCGACCACACAAGGAGGACTTGCGATGAAAAAAGCAACCCTAAAACCCGTTGAAACAATGACAGTGAGGCAATTGAAAAAGTTCATTGCCATTTTTGAAAACTTGCCGTCAAAAAAAGTGCAAGACATTCTCGAATCGGGCTTGCTGACGGATATTCGCGATGGGAATATGCATTTGGTTGATCGCGATGCAATTCGTAAATTGCTCGGTCTCGCGCCACTTGAAGCGTGGTTTTACTGTGCCGACGTTGGTGTAGAAATACCCGCTTCGTCTGAGCCGTTCATCGCAAAAGAAAAATTTGTGGTGAATACCCGTGATGATGCAAAGGTAAAAATATCTGGTCTTGGGGCAAATTTTGAGAATAACTTTCTGTCCAAGAAAGAAAAGCCATGTGCATCATCCATAGTGTACGGTTGTAAGTTATTGAGAAGATTGACAAGCAAACAAATCCGTGAAGAGCTTGATCGTGATGACAAGCTTGAAACCACCCTGTATGAAATGTTTTTTATGCTGGAAAAACAGGGAAACGGTGAGAGTGGATCTTTACGTACCAACGGCTCTGCGAATATTTTCTTTATTCGCGATGACAAAGGTGACCTTTGTGCGGTCCGCTGTCGCTGGTATGACGATGGGTGGGGCGTGCGTGCCTACTCCGTCGATGATCCGGATGAGTGGGATGATGGCTCTCAGGTCTTCTCCCGCGATTCCCTCTGATTCTTAGAGCCAAGATCCTTTGGCTCTTTGAGACTTTGACCCCGTAAAATCTAAAAAATTTCGCGGGGTCTTTTTTATATAAAAAAATTAATGTATGCGTTGCACGCACTACTATACTGCGCAAGTATAGTAGTGTCGGGTGTCATAAGCTTTATGTCATTGCTTCGTTGCTATATTTCGTTTCGCTCCTCCCGCCAAAGGCGGACAGGCGCAATGACGTGAAACTGATTGGTTTTTTTGAAAAAGAACATAACAGCGCCTTAAATTCACAATTTTTGGGTTTGTGCTATAATATTTCCATGACTTATCAGGTAAAAACAGAGCAGTTTGAAGGTCCGTTGGATCTTCTTTTAGACTTGATCGAGAAAGAGCGGGTGGATATCACGCGTGTGTCACTTGCGCGTATCACAGATCAATATCTTGACTATATCGGCAAGAAAGAAATCATCTCTCTGCACAATTTGGCGGATTTTTTGACCGTTGCGGCGAAATTGATTCTCATCAAATCGCAAGCGCTTTTGCCACTTCTCAAATTGGATGATGATGAGGAAGACGATTTGCAAGAACTGGAAAAGCAACTTGCGGCGCTCAAAGTGTTCAAGGATCATAGTGAAAAATTCACGCAATTTTTTGTGCAGGCGCGAAGCGCTTACGGGAACAAAGGCATCTGGGGACAAGAAGCATTTTTTTGTCCGCCGGAAGGCATCACTGTGCAGGATCTGCGTGGGGCGTTTCTGTCATCTCTGCATACGATCCCGCGATTGGAAGCGTTGGAAGAAAAGATCATGAGCGATGTGATCACGCTGGAACGGCGGATCATGTCGATCCAAAAGAGCGTGCAAGAGCGTGCCGAGATGGCTTTTTCAGAATTGACGGCGAACGCCAAAGATCGCGCGGAAGTAGTTGTGTCATTTTTGGCACTGCTTGAGCTCGTCAAGCAAAGGATCATCATTGTCAGACAGAAGGGGCTTTTTGATGATATTATTTTGAAAAATGAAAAAACGATTAACTCGTAAATGATTTTTATATATGAGCAAAAACGAAGGACAAATGATCGCGATGATCGAAGCAATTCTCTTTATGTATGGCAAGGATGTGAGTTTTGCACGCATTGCGGAACTCGTGGAAGGCACGGAAGATGCGGTCAAGGAGCAGGTATTAAAATTGCAAGAAATTTATGCATCGCGCGACGGTGGGTTGCAGATCATGATCAAAGACGATCATGTGCAGATGGTCACACATCCTGCAGTCGCTGACATGATCGAACAGATCACAAAAAAGGAAATCGAAGGTCCGCTGACGCCTGTCGCGATGGAGGTATTGTCGATCATTGCGTATCGCGGTCCGATCGGCAAGGTGGATATTGAGGCGATTCGCGGTGTGAATTGTTCGTTTACGTTGCGCAATCTGGTACGGCGCGGTCTGATCGAACACGTGCGTGTTGATGAGGGACGGCGTGCACAGCGGTATCAGGTGACGATGGACTTTTTGCGCATTCTCGGGATTGCAACTGTGGAGGATCTGCCGGAATTTATCGAATTATCAACAGACAAGCGGATCGATGCGATTCTTTACAGCGAGCAAAGCGGTACGCAGGAAGCATAATGGAGAGGGTATGTTTTGTGTAATGATTTCATGATAGAAAAATTGACGAAAAAACAACGGGAGATCTTTGCCACATATCCGATCGCGATATTGGTGTTTTTTGGTTTTTTGGTGAGTGTGAGCGTGTATGTGCATCAGATCTATATGCAACCGGTTGCTGATCATACGGAAAAAGTGATTGTGCAGAGTGATCCGAAAATACAACAAGAAAAACAACAGCGTGTGCAAGAAATTTTAGCAAAGCAAAATGATGCAACGGCACGCGTCATTTACCAGCCGATAAAAAACAAAAATGCACAAGATCTGGCTGTGGAAAATGCACATGCGGCAATCGTACTCGACGCAGAGTCGGGGACGATCTTGTGGCAAAAAAATGCAACAGAAAAAAGGTCTCTTGCGTCGATCACAAAACTCGTGACGGCAATGGTTGTGATCGATCGCATGCGTGATCTGAATGAAGTCGTGACAATTCCGGAAAGCGTCATGGGTATTGAGGGGACGAAGGTGGGGTGTCCGACATCCGTGATCTGCAATTCACCACGGTTGTATCCGGGGGAAAAGGTGCGGATCAAAGATTTGTTGTCAGCAATGCTCATGTATAGTGCAAATGATGCGGCAACGGTTTTGGGTATGCATGTCGCCGGCAGTGAAGAAGAATTTGCCATTTTGATGAATGCGCGCATGAAGGAACTGGGTGCGGGGAATACGCATTTTTGTCGTCCGTCGGGATTGGAGCTGGACGTCAACGAGGAATCCTGCTATTCCAGTGCATATGATATTGCGCGTGTGATGGCGCATTTGTTGCAACATGACAAATATGATGTATTATGGGAGATCATGCGTACGGATGAAACGACATTTTCTTCTGTGGATGGCAGTGTGACGCATGAGTTAAAAAATACCGATCGTTTGATCGGAGGGATGTCAAATCTTGTCGGCGCAAAAACGGGTTTTACGCCACGTGCCGGATATTGTCTTGCTCTTGCGGCATCGGATCCGTCTGGCAAACATCATGTGGTTACGGTTGTTTTGGATGATTACCATCGTTTTGATGATGTGGAGATGATGAGTGCGTGGGCATTTGCCAATTATACGTGGCAGTAAGTATGTATGTGGTATAATAATCATATATGAGACCATTTAATTCTCATGTCATACTGAACTTGTTTCAGTATCTATATATAGCATAAGCGTGAGGTCCTGAAACAAGTTCAGGATGACAGAAGTTTGCTTTCAATAATCGCTTATATAAAAATAACATTTATATTAAATCAGTTATTATGATCGATTGGATTTACGCGGAACCGGAAATACAAGATGTGATCAAGGTCATGCTGACCGGGATCATTGCTTTCGTTTTTGCGTTTTTGATTACGCCGATCTGGACGCACTTTTTGTATAAATACAAACTGGGGATCAAGATCAAAGAACATGGCGTGCAAGGAGAGACGTTGCAATATATCAATGTTTTACATGCCAATAAGTCAGGCACGCCAACGATGGGTGGCGTGATCGTGTGGGTGACCGTTCTCCTTTTTATTTTTGCGTCACAATATATCTTTCCGATGATTGCACATCTTGTAGATAGTGCGTTTCTGGAACGATTGGATTTTTTATCACGCAAGCAGACATATCTTCCACTTTTTGCACTTGTGGCAACCGGTATTTTGGGACTTTTTGATGATATAATGAGCGTGCGCGGATGGGGTGGCAACAAAGGCGGTGGCATGCGTTTTGCCGCACGGTTTGGATGGCTTTTCGTTATTGCGGGGATGGGTGCATGGTGGTTTTACTACAAACTTGGATGGGATATGATCCATATCCCGGCAATGGGAGATTTTAACATCGGTCTGTGGTATGTGCCACTTTTTATATTTATCATTATCTTTGCCGCTTTTTCTTCCAATGAAACGGACGGACTGGACGGACTGAATGGCGGGATCCTGATGATGGCATTTGCCACCTTTACAATGATCGCTTTTTTGCACAACAAAGTTGATCTGGCATCATTTTGTGCTGCGATTACGGGCGCGCTTCTGGCATTTCTTTGGTTCAATGTGTATCCGGCACGATTTTTTATGGGGGATACCGGTGCAATCAGTCTTGGTGCAACGCTTGGTGTTGTGGCATTGTTAACCAATTCTGTCGTTGTTCTTTTTATCATTGTTTTTGTGTATGTTTTGGAATCAGGAAGCGCACTTATGCAAATGACGTCAAAAAAGTTTTTCAAACGGAAGATCTTTCTTGCGGCGCCAATCCACCATCATTTTGAAGCGATGGGATGGCCGGAGCCAAAAATCACGATGCGAGCATGGATCTTCACAGCAGTAATGGCAATCCTCGGTCTGATCATCGGTATTATCGGCAAAGGATAATTTATGGAATAAATAATATATAGTGTAAAAATACAAATAATTATGAATATCAAAAAAATACAAGATGCCGATGTCCAAGGGAAAAACGTAATTGTGCGCGTGGATTTCAATATATCGATCGATGACACAAAGGACGTGAAGTCTTCATATAAACTGCGTGCGGCGCAAGAGACGATCGAACATCTTTTGCGCAGTGGAGCAACGCATGTGGCGCTTTTGACACACTTCGGACGTCCGGATGCAAAAGATGATCCGGATAATTCTGTGCAAAATATTGCGGATGATGCAGAGCGCATTTTGGGGCGGAAGATCGTTTTTGTGTCAGACTGCATCGGTGAAAAAGTCGTTGATGCTCTTACCGCAACTGATCCTGGCACAATTTTGCTTTTGGAGAATGTCCGTTTTTATGCAGAGGAGGAGACTGATGATGCGTCATTTGCATCGGCATTGTGCGCGCCATTTGATATCTATGTCAATGAAGCATTTGCTGTGAGTCACAGGAAGCATGCGTCCGTGCATGCGATCACACGGTGTCTTGATGCGTATGCCGGCTTGTGGTTGCAGAAAGAACTGGACAATTTGGAAAAGGTAAAAAATGATCCGCAGCATCCGGCAGTGGCGATCATCGGTGGTGCAAAGATCGAAACAAAAATTCCCGTGATCAACGAATTGGCAAAAAAATACGATAAAGTTCTCGTCGGGGGTCGCACTGCTGTTGAAGCGCAAGAGCAAAAGTTGGTGCTGGGGGATAATGTCATATTTCCTGTCGATTTTATGGATCAATTTTATGACATTGGTCCACAGACGATCGAGCGATTTTGTCAGGAGATCGCTACTGCACGAACGATCGTATGGAACGGACCGATGGGGAAGATCGAGGATGACGAATACAAAAAAGGCACGCTTGCACTTATCGAGCAGATTACTGCAAATACGGAAGCATACAGTTTGATCGGTGGTGGAGAGAGTGTGCAAATGGCAGAGGAAAGCGGATTGATAGAAAAATTCTCTTTTGTGTCTACGGGTGGTGGTGCAACGCTTGTGTACTTGGGCGGTGAGGAAATGCCAGGGATTGATGTATTGATGAAATAGATGATCAAGAATTTTGAATTTAAAATTCTGAACCTTGCCTACCCTGCCTACCGGCAGGCAGGCGGCAGGCAGGTTTTGAATGAATGGTACAATGATAAAATGAGAGAAAAATATTTTAGTGATTTGATTTTTGGAATCATTTTTGTAATTATGGTACTATAAAATAACGAGGTTCATATAAATTGAAAATAATAAAATAAAAAAAACAATGACAAAAATTACAAAAATTATGGCGCGGGAGATCTTGGATTCTCGTGGTAATCCGACGGTTGAGGCGGAAGTCCACCTTGAGGATGGGACAAAAGCATGGTCACAAGTACCAAGCGGGGCATCAACTGGTGAATTTGAAGCGCTGGAATTGCGCGATGGAGATGCAAGGCGTTTTGATGGTAAAGGCGTGTTGAAAGCGGTGGAGCATGTAAATGGAGAGATTGCGGGAAAGATCGTTGGTATGGATGTACAGGAGCAATTGGCGATCGATGAGGCGATGATCGCGCTTGACGGCACGGAAAACAAGGCGCGCTTGGGTGCAAATGCAATTCTTAGCGTGTCACTTGCTGTGTGTCGTGCCGGTGCAATCGCCGTTGGACAACCATTATACAAATATATTACACAGATCCATGGTGGAAAAACTGTGCGGATGCCTGTGCCGATGTTCAATGTGATCAACGGTGGCAAACATGCAGACAGTGGCTTGTCGATCCAGGAGTACAAGGTCGTGCCACGTGGCATCAAGACGTTCAAAGAGCAATATCGTGCGGGCGCGGAGATTTTTCATGCATTGCAAAAAAATCTTTCTGAAAAAAAATTATCTACAGGAGTTGGAGATGAGGGTGGCTTTGCACCGCGCCTGGAAAGCAATCATGCACCGCTTGTGGAGATCAAAAATGCTGCAGAAAAAGCGGGGTATGCGATGGGTACCCAAATCAGTATCGCGATCGATGCCGCGGCAAATTCTTTTTATTGTCAGGATTGCAAACAATATAAATTTGAACTGGAGGATGAGTCACTCACCAAAGAGCAACTTCTCGCACGCTATGATGAATGGGTCGCCAACGATCATGTGTTTAGCATTGAGGATGGTTTGACGGAGTATGACTGGACAGGGTGGCATGAGATGTACGAAAAATTCAATGAGCGCATTATGCTTATCGGTGATGACTTGCTCGTAACCAATACAAAGCGATTGCAACGGGCGATCGATGAAAAATCCTGCAATGCCGTACTCATCAAACCAAATCAGATCGGTACGGTATCAGAAACGTTGCAATGTATTGCGCTCGCGCAAAAGAATAATATGCGCGTGATCGTATCGCATCGTAGCGGGGAAACGGTTGATGATTTTATTGCGGATCTTTCAGTGGGTGCTGGTGCGGATTTTATCAAGACGGGGTCGCTTTCTCGCGGTGAGCGATTGTGTAAATATAATCGCTTATTGACAATTGAAGAACAACTATAAAAAAATATGATGCACGATCAACAGAAAGTTCTCTGCATCGGCAGTATGGGAAAAGATATTTTTTTCCCCATTGATCCGACGCAGTTGCCACATGACGCACATTGCTCTGATACGCAGGCAAAATGGTTTCGTTTTGCCTATGGAAGCAAAATCCATGTGGAAGACCGTTTTAGCGCATTGGGAGGTTGTGCATGCAATGTGTCGGTGGGATTGTCACGCTTGGGGATCTCTGCTTCAGCGTGCGGCAATGTCGGCAATGATGCGGAGGGGCGATGGATCACGGAGTTTTTGAAAAATGCGCGTGTTTTTACAGAAAAGATCCGTACTGTCGATGATGCCAAAACTGATTTGTCGATGATTTTGGTGGATAGCACCATAGGAGAACGAACGATCTTTGTCAATCGTGACGTGGGGGAAAAACTTGTGATCAACGCACAGGATATTTCCGGTGAGCAGTGGTGTTATATGGGCTCTTTGTATGGTGAACATATTCAAGAAAATATGCGTGTTGTACATCGCGCTCTGGTGGAACAGTCGGTAAAGTTGGCATATAATCCCGGAGGCAGTAATATTGCACATGATACCGATGTTGTTTTGGATCTCATCCACCATGCATATGTTGTTTTTGTGAATCGTTCAGAGGCACGAGACATTGTGGCACAATTTAATTTGCCGCATAATGTGGATGATCAGCACGATGAAACGTTTCTCACTCACACGATCAAACAGCATATGAAGAGTGACAATGGTGTGGTTGTATTGACGGATGGACGCAATGGCGCGTGGGCGTATAACGGAGAATATATCGTGCATACGGAAGTGATTGAAAAAAAGGTGTGTGATGCAACGGGTGCGGGAGATGCTTTTGCGAGTGGTTTTTTTGCAGGGTTTTTGCAGGGTTTTTCAGTGGAAAAATGTATGCAATGGGGGAGTGCAAACAGTGATGCTGTTATCGATTATTACGGTGCACAAGAGGGTTTATTGCTGTATGATATAATAGAGGAGCGTTCACAGACGTTTGTGGTGAAAAAGTAAAATATCTTCATGGGTTTATTTGGCAAAATCGCACAATTGAAAATGGATAAAAATTATTATCTCGCGCTGGATATCGGCACGGAGGTTGTAAAGGCGCTTGTTTTTACGTTGGATAAAAAAGAGAAAAAAGGTATCGTGATCGGTGTGGGACGAGAAAAACAAGATCGTGGCAACATGCAGAGTGGTGCAATTTCGGATATTGGCGGTGTGATCAAAACATGTCAAAAAGCGATCGATCAAGCCAAGAAAAAAGCAAACATAAAAGATGTGTCGCCGGCAGTTATGGGTGTTGCGGGAGAGTTGGTCAAAGGAACGACAACGACAGTACATTATGAACGTGCCAATCCATATGTGCGCATTGAATTGCCGGAGCTTAAAGAGATCATTCAGCGCGTGCAATGGAAAACGTTTGAGCGCATCAAAGAGCAGATGGAATGGGAAATTGGACGTTCTACGGATGTAAAATTGATCAATGCGGCAATTGTTGATGTGCGTATCGATGGTTATCGTGTGACAAACCCATTGAATTTTCAGGGCAAGAGTTTGTCAATCAGCGTATTCAATGCGTATGCACCGATGATGCATTTGGGGGCGGTTGATACGATTGCGGAGGAATTAGGCTTGGAATTGATCCGTGTGGCGGCAGAGCCATATGCTGTTTCCGCATCTGTCGGGTATGAGGACATTTTGGACTTCAATGGAATTTTTATTGATATTGGTGGGGGTACGACTGACATTGCCGTTGTGCGCAATGGCGGGTTGGAGGGGACAAAGATGTTTGCTTTGGGAGGACGTGCTTTTTCAAAACGGTTGGCACAAATGCTCCGTATACCTTATGAGGAGGCTGAGGTATTGAAGATGAAGTATGCGTATGGTAAACTGCCCCAGAACGTTTCTGAACAATTTGCGAGAATATTACTTCAAGATAGCAAAGTGTGGTTGGGTGGCGTGGAGTTGTCACTGATGGAATTCGCGGAAAAAGATCTGTTGCCGGCAAATATCTATCTGTGTGGGGGAGGCAGTGCGTTACCGGAAATCGGACAAGTGCTTCTGAGTGAAGAATGGGCAAAAAAATTGCCATTCACCAAAAAACCGCGCGTAAACTTTTTACAGCCAAAGGATGTGATCAATATAATCGATCAAACGGGGGAGTTGGATAATCCGCAAGATGTTACGCCGATGGCACTGGCAAATCTCGTTGTGGAAACATCCACAAAAGAAAAGGCGATTTCACAGATCCTTCAGCGCGCGATGCGCGATGTGCAGAAATAAACGACAAATTTATGCCTAATGATGTTGGACAGAAGAAAATTATCGTTGATGCTGACGAGGAGATCACAACCGTGATCGATCATCTTCGTTATGCACGTAGTAATAACATCGTACTGGTCGTGCCACAGCGAGCAGTAATTTTGCAAAGTGTGGTAAATTTGAAGCTCCTGGCGCAAGAAGCACAAAAAATGCACAAAAAAATTGTCATTGTTACACAAGATGAAGGGGGTATTACTTTTGCACAACGTGCGGGAATTGGTGCGCAACCATTTTCTGTGGAAGATGAGATCGCAGTTGCACAACAACCGCCAACGGTGAAATCACAGAGGAGTGATATATCGCAACATGTGCAGAATAGTGACATAAGAGAAAAGAGAAAGCAAAAAGGCATCGGCTCGGATGTTTTTTTTGCACGAGAGCCGTTCGTATCTGCTGATATCGGTGATACGCAAATGAAATATGAATCCGTGGAGAGGCGTGATAGCGGGCAACCGACGGTTATGAATTCCTCGCAACGAATTGTGCGTGCCGATACGCTCGCACAACAAAAAAATGGTGATCGCACACAAGATGAAGTCTACGGATATCCGGCACAAATGTCTGTAAAAAAAAGGAATAGCATCGACGAGCGGAGGGTTATGCACGACGGCAGAGGACAGACTGTTGCGCAACGTGATCGCATGTATACTACAGCGACACAAAAAAAACACATAGCACAAGAGCATAACACATTTACACAAAGTGATCATGATCGTCTTGATGATGAAATTGTGCAATATGAGCGCGCTTTGAAACAATCACGCGTGCAAATTGCCGCGTCACCACAGCTTGTTGCGCAAAAAAATAGTTATGCATCTGATGATACACAACAATATCATACGTCAAAACATAACCACCCAATGCAGATAAAAAGATCATTTTATGCTAAGGAAAAAATAGGTGGCTCGGATATGATCAATGTGTCCAGCCCTGCACGATATTTGGTGAAGAGTTTATTGTGGGGTGGTGTTATCCTTATCTTGATTATTATAATGGTGGTGATCTTGCCGAAGACATCGATCTCAGTTACGCCAAAAGATATTGTTATTGACGATACGGTAGAGGTTACTGCTCGTACGGATCAAATGGTATTTGACAGTGATCGTCGTATTGTCCCCGCGCGTATGATCGAACGGGATATCACATTTACAAAAAGTTTTAATGCAACAGGTAGCGGTGACGTGAGTGCACAGAAAGCGCAAGGAACGATTACTATTTACAATGCGTATGATGATCAGCCACAGCAACTTGTGGCAAGTACGAGGTTTTTGTCGTCGGATGGAATATTATTTCGTTTGGTAAAAACAACAACTGTGCCGGGTATGAAAGAAGGATCACCGGGTACGGTGGAAGCATTGGTTATGGCAGACAAGGCGGGGACGGAAGGCAATGTTGGTCCAACACGTTTTTCTATACCGGGGTTTAGCAGTGGTCCGAAAAAGGAAAAATTTTATGCGATAAGCGACCATGCGATGACAGGCGGTGGCACAGGAGGAAACGGTGTCGCATTGGTCAGTGAGGACGATATTGCTCGCGCACAAAAAGATATGGAGGCGGGGATGTCGCAGTATGTGCAAGAACAATTATCTACAATGATCCGTCCGGAAAGTGAAATATTATTACCAGAGGCGGTTATGTCGACCATTTCTCGATCAGAATCAAGTGTAAGTGCGAAAACAATGGGAGAGCAATTCATGTACGAAGTCGTTGCACACGTGCAAGCGATTGTCTTCGTACAGGAAGATGTGGTTGCCATTCTTGCAAAAAGTGTTTCCATACCGGAAGGTGTGGGCATAGAGGACATAAAAATGCAACTGTCGTTCAATGATGTAAAATTGGATCAAGAAAATAACATGATAAAATTTAGTGCACGTGGTAGTGCCACGATGGTTGCACATGTTTCTGCAAAAGATTTCAAAAATGACATTATTGGGAAAAAGCATGATGAGATATTACCGATCATCAAGGAAAAATATGCAAAGACCATTGAAAAGATCACGATCAAGAGCGTTGTGCCCGGCGCACCGCAGTTTTTGGCAGAAAGAATCTCACGTTTTGGCTTCATGACACAAATATCGATCGAACCGTCAGGGATGCAATCCGTGCAGGAAAAATGACAAAAATGAAATGCTCTTGACAATTTTTGGATGTTTGGTAGTATGGATACTACATGTTCGAGAAAATATTATACCAATAAGCACGAAGAGGTTTTCCAGTTGTATATAGTCACGATTTAGGAATGAGATTGTGCGGAATAATACCCTCTTGTTTTTTGTTGTTATAAATGTTTTTAGAATATATTACGTAAAATATGGCGAAAAAGGATACGATCAAGCTGGAAGGCATTATAATTGAAACATTGCCGAGTACCATGTTTCGTGTGAAGTTGGATAATGGACACGAAGTGTTGGCACATATATCGGGACGCATGCGTGTGCATTACATTCGCTTGCTTCCGGGAGATCGTGTTTTGGTGGAGATGAGTCCATACGACCTGTCAAAAGGTCGTATAACCCAGAGGTTGTAAATTTGTTAAGTTTGAAAAAGATGAAGGTTCGTGCATCAGCAAAAAAAATGTGCAAGCAGTGTAAAGTTGTCCGTCGTCGCGGACGCGTGTATGTTATTTGTGTCAACCCAAAACACAAACAACGACAAGGGTAATTTTTAGAGGTTTTTATATTATGATTCGTATCGCAGGCGTAAATATACCGGATGAAAAATGTATCGATGTGTCATTGACGTATGTTTTTGGCATTGGTATCGTTACGAGTAGAAAAATTCTTACAGAGCTTGGTATTGATCCAACAACCCGCACAAAAGATGTTTCTGAAAAAGACTCAAATCGATTGCGTGATGTGATCGAAAAACAGTACAGTGTAGAAGGAGAATTGCGTCATGAGAGAAAAATGAATATTCGCCGGCTTAAAGAGATCAATTGTTATCGCGGTACACGACATCAACGCGGATTGCCTGTGCGAGGACAACGGACAAAAACAAATAATCGTACAGTGCGTGGCAATAAGCGTGTGACGATGGGAAGCGGTCGTGCATCTTCGGCATCGAAAACATAAACGTGCTTACGCAGTATGCGTATAGTGATTTTTTATCAAAAACAAGGTTTTATATTTATATTATTACAGAGTCATGAGTGATGAAATGAAGACAACAAAAGATAAACGCCATGTCGCAGGAGCATCGACTACGAATGTTGCTACAGAAGCCGTCGCAGAGAAAGATGTTGTGCCAACTGTAGGCGGACGAAAAAAGAGTGGTGCGCGACAGATCCGTAAAGGACAGGCGCATGTGCAGTCCACATACAACAATACGATCATCACAGTTACGGACCTCAATGGTGCTGTGTTGGGATGGTCAAGTGCAGGATCACTGGGCTTCAAAGGTGCAAAAAAATCCACACCGTATGCAGCGTCGCAAATCGTCAATGCTGTTGTGGAAAAGATCCAAAAAAATAATATGAAAGAATTGCAGATCTTTGTCAAAGGTGTTGGCGGAGGTCGTGATGCGGCAATTCGTGCTTTTGCAGCAAAAGGTTTTGAGATCACACTGATCAAAGATCTTACGCCGGTAGCACACAATGGCAGTCGACGTCGCAAACCGCGTCGCGTGTAATGATATTTTTATAACATATATTTAATTTAAACAGTATACAAGGATATGGCCCGATATAGAGGATCAAAAGCAAAAATATGTCGTCGATTTGGTGAGAATATTTATGGATCAGAGAAATATGATCGTATTTTGGCGCGAAAAAACTATGCACCGGGAGTGCACGGAAAGAGTTTTTCTCGTAACAAAAGCGAATTTGGACGACAGCTTCTCATGAAGCAAAAGGCGAAGTATATCTATGGTATATTGGAAAAACAATTTCGCAAACACTATGAAGATGTCAAAAACCGTCCAGGTGTGACTGGTGAATTGCTACTTGCACGTTTGGAACAACGATTGGATAATGTGGTGTATCGTCTTGGTTTTGCAAATACACGACCGCAGGCGCGACAAATTGTCAATCATGCGATGATCTGTGTAAACGGAAAGAAAGTATCAATTCCATCCTATGAAGTGAAGGTTGGTGATGAGATCACAATCAATCCGACAAAAAAAGACAACGGATATTTCAAAAATCAAGAACAATATATTACAAACAAGAAAAACGTTTCACGATGGCTCTCATTGGATGCAAAGAAGGCAGTGGGAAAGGTTGTTGCATTGCCAAAGAAAGATGATTTTGATGCAAATATCAATGTGCAGGTGATCGTTGAGTTTTATTCCAAATAATTTTTTTACCTTTTTATTAATTTGCTAAAAAAAAGATATGTCAATCATTTCAGTACCACAAGCATCACAATATACTGAAGGAAAAAACAATACGGGAACAATAGAAATTCCCGCATGTTTTCCTGGGTATGGCACGACGCTTGGCAATGCAATCAGACGCGTTCTCCTGTCTTCTATCGAGGGTGCAGCGATTACTTCCATAAAGATCAAGGGTGTATCGCACGAATTTTCGGCGATTGATGGTGTATTGGAAGATGTCGTCCAGATCATTTTGAATCTCAAACACGTGCGCTTTCATATGCATGGCGATGAAAAAATGACCGCAACAATAAAGGCGAAGGGAGAATGTTCTGTGACTGCGGCGGATATTGAAACATCTTCGGGACTTGAAGTGGTGGATGGCACACAGCATATTGCAACACTAACAGACAAAAAAGCGAGTCTTGAAATAGAGCTTGCAGTTGAAAAGGGTATCGGGTATGTACCATCGGATCAGCATAGCGCTGATGAACGAGAAGTAGGTGCCATTATGATCGATGCTGTATATACACCGGTAAAACGGGTAAATTACAATGTGGAGAATATGCGTGTCGGAAAAAGAACGGATTATGAAAAAGTGACGCTGGAAATTGTAACAGATGGAAGTATTACACCACAAGAAGCCTTTGATCATGCCGTTGATATTCTCGTGGAACAGTTTAGCGTTTTATCGTCCGGCAATACGCAGGCGGTGATCGAAGAATAAATAGGTTAATTATAGAGTCATGAAACACCGAAAAACCGGAAGACAATTTGGACGCGTGCGTTCGCAAAGAAAAGCTCTTATGCATTCACTTTTGAGTAGTTTATTGATCCATGGGCGGATAGAAACGACAGAGGCAAAGGCAAAAGAAACAAAAGATGCTATTGATAAGATTATCACAAAAGCAAAGCGTGCTGTGGATTCGCGTATGGAGATTACACGTAAATTAAGCGGCAGCATTTCGCAAGAGGCGATCGTAGCTCTCATGGGTCATATGGAAAAATTTGACGCGCGTGTGAGCGGATATGCACGAGTCATCAAACTTGCGCCACGCAAAAGCGATAGTGCACATGTGGCAGTGATCGAATTGGTTGATTTGACTAAAAAAACAGCAAAAAAGAAAGAAACAGTCACGGAGAAAAAGCAAGTAAAAGAAAGTGCAAAGTAAATCGTATTTTTTAAAGATTGAATCAAAAACATGGAACGGCAATATCATCTATTTGACGCAAATAACAAAGTGCTGGGGCGATTATCAACAAAAATTGCGCGCGTTTTGATGGGCAAGGACAAAGTGGATTATGCTCCACACATCGACGGTGGAGATGCTGTCGTTGTGATCAATGCGCAGAACGTTGCATTGACAGGCAATAAGGAAAAGAAGAAAGTATATTTTGATTTCAGCGGGTATGCTGGTGGTATTACAGAAAAGACAGCGGGAGAACTGCGAGAAAAAAATGCCACAGAGATCATTCGACGATCTGTTTTTGGGATGTTGCCAAAAAATAAATTGGGGAGTCAGATGCAAAAGAGGCTTTTTATTTATAACGATGGCGAATACGCAGAAAAAATTGATGTGACACATGCGTAGTAAAGAAACGTAATTTTTCGAAATAATATTTTATGGTGACGAAGAAACAAGAAAAAGAGGCAAAAAACACGTTTTTTGATGGTGTATATCATTTTGCCGTTGGCCGTAGAAAAGCTGCAGTTGCACAGGTGCGCGTATATTGCGATAAAGTGGGTGTTGATAACGCCGGTTTGGTGGTGAATGGCAAAGTTTTCGATCGATACTTCATGACAAATACACAAAAAGAATCATTTCTTGGTGCATTAAAAGTTACCGGCTTGTATGAAAAGTGCTCTGTCTCTGTTGTTGTAAAAGGTGGCGGTTTATCGGGTCAGGCGGATGCGGCACGCCTAGGGATTGCACGTGCTTTGGTAAAATATGATGATGCGCTGCGGTCCGTATTGCGTGCACAAGGATTTTTGACACGTGACGCACGTGTAGTTGAACGTAAAAAACCGGGACTTCGCAAGGCACGACGTGCTCCTCAGTGGGCAAAACGTTAGTTTTGATAACGTGGAAAAGGTATTCCACATTTGCAAGAGCAGGTTTGCAACCTGCTTCTTTTGTTTTTTGACTGTAAATAAAAAAGGAGAAGAGCATTCTCCTTTTTAATGATGTGGCTTTGCCACTTCTTTATGGATTTATCCATGTTTTGTACATGTCCAGTATGATGACGCTGTCCATGCATTTGCCGAGTGTTGTATTGATAGAATCTATGCACTCATTGCAAATGCAGGGAGAGGGGACTGAAACCGAAAGTAGGACACTTACGCCGTTGTGGACGAATTGTTGCACATCTTCATGTACATGCGGTTTTTGAGAACGTGTGACAATTCTTTCGACAGCATCTTCATTTTTTCCGCAAAATGAACAGGTAAGCATATAGGATCTCCTTTTTTGGAAGTATTTTTTAAGGTATGCCACCGTATGATAATGATATATTCATAGCATATTTTGTAGAATATGTAAAGGTATAGATTTTCAAAATTATCGCAAATTTACGCATAGAGTGTTTATTTTTGGACAAATACGGCACAATAGAGGGTTGAATATTCAGTGCGTAATCGCGACAAATATCTTTGACTTTTTTTTGTTCCTGTAGTAGCATGGGATAAGAATTATTTAAGTATATTTCATGAATGCATTGTTGATCATACAGGTCATAATTTCCGTTTTGCTCATTGTTGCAATCCTTATGCAAAATAAGGGGGAGGGATTGGGTGTGGTTGCCGGTGATTTTAGCGGTTCTTATCATACAAAAAGAGGTTTTGAAAAATTCTTGGTTCGCTCAACGGTTGTTCTGGCAGTAGCGTTTCTGGGCATTGCATTGCTTTCCGGCATGATCGGGTAGTGAATAATGTCTGCATTGGGCAGTGGTGTTTTAATGTGTAATATCCGTTTATAAAATACTTTTCTTTTGTCACAATTCTGTCGCCGCGATATTTGTTTCATCTCACAAGGAGTTTTTCCCTGAGAAACAAAATCATCATTGTTTTCTTGATGGCGATAATTATCGGAAGTGTCATATGGTGGGGCATCTCGCTATATCGCTATTTTACTGTACCCGTGCCGACGTATGGCGGACAGTATATTGAGGCTTTTGTTGGTCAACCGCGGTATATCAATCCTCTTCTTGCACATTCTTCCTCGACGGATAGAAGTTTGTCACAGTTGATTTTTAGTCGGTTGTTTGATTATAATGAAGATGGTATTTTACAACCGGATCTTGTTGAGCGTTTTGATGTCAGTGATGATGCAAGGGAATATACGATTTACCTTAAAAAAAACGTACAGTGGCATGATCATCAGCCGTTTACGGCGGATGATGTCATATATACCACAAGTGTCGCACAGGATATTGCATACGGAGCTGTCGGTGTCAGTAATGAGACCCGTCTCTTGTGGCAAAATGTGGATGTGGAGAAGGTTGATGATTTCACGGTAAAATTTGTTCTCTCTGAACCAAATAGCATGTTCTTACATAATTTAAATATAGGCATATTGCCAAAACATATCTGGGAAAATATCAGTCCGGAGCAGTTTCAATTGTCGGAATTCAATCAAAAACCGATCGGAACAGGTCCGTATGAATTTGTTGATTATGATGTTGATGATAACGGTATATCCTCATATATTCTTCGTGCAAATAAGTCATATTATGACGGTGAGCCATATATTACGAGATTCACGGTCAATTTTTATGCAACGCGCGATGAAGCTGTCATCGCGTATCATGACGGGAAAGTATCTGGCATTATCGTTGACAAAAAAGAGCATGTTGATTTTTTGCAAAGTAATGCAAAAAAAGAGTCGATCGAACTCCCGCACTATTTTGCAGTATTTTTTAATCAAACGAAGAGTGTGCCTCTGGCATATGATGAGGTGCGTGAAGCATTGTCGCGCGCAACTGATCGCGAGGTGATCATTGGAGATGTTTTCGGTGAGGACGCTGATATGCGGCGATCACCTTTTGCGGAGGGCGTTGTCGGATACAATGCGGATAAACAGCAAACGGGATTTGATCGTGAGGGAGCAAATGTTCTTTTGGAAGAAAAGGGATGGAAAAAGGGTGATGATGGCATTCGCGCAAAAGACGGCACCCGCTTGAGCATCACAGTACATATTAGTGCAAATCAGCCGCAGTCATCTCTTACAGCGGAATTATTGAAAGAACAGTGGCGGGAAGTTGGTGCAGAGGTGAATATTCAAGAACACGAAAAAGATGATCTCGAAAAAAATATTATACAACCACGAGATTATGATGCGATTCTATATGCACATCAGATGCGCTTTGAACCGGATCTATTGCCATTGTGGCATTCACGGGAAAAAAATGATCCCGGAATGAACTACGCACTTTTTTCGGATAAAAATATGGACGAAGCATTGGATAATTTTGCAAAAACAAAAGATATCAATGAGCAAAATTCACATTACACAGCGGAACAGGAGGCATTGCAAAAAGAAGTGCCGGCAGTGTTTCTTTTTGCGCCACGTATTTCTTTTATGCACAGTGACAAGATCAAGGGGGTCAACGTGCACAAGGTCAACGTGTCGTATGATCGGTATACAAATGTACATAAATGGTTTGTGAAAGAAAAACGTATAAAAAAATAAATTTTTAAAAAGTTATGCAAAAGAACAAAAATGTCGATCGCAGTAATTTACGACGTGTGATCTTATCAAGTGCGGATCAATTCGCAGAAGGGTTTGCCTTGGGGAAGGGCGTTGTCATTAAGAATGATTTTTCCGCAGTGATGATTTCCGGCATGGGCGGAAGTGCATGGCCGGCGAATGTTTTGCGTATTTATATCAACAGCCTTTTCAATCGTCACAAGGAATACAAGCGGTTGGCTGTTTATCAAAATCGATTTTATAAATTGCCACCAGAGGCATATAATGATTGCTTGAATATCATCTGTTCACACTCCGGAAACACAGAGGAAACAATTGCATCTTTTGGGGAAGTGCTAAAGAATAAATTGCCGTGCATTGGCATCTCTGCAGGAGGGACGCTGGAGAAAATGTGTAAAAAGCATGGTGTGCCACACATCAAATTACCGATGCCGTATGCCGATTTCCAGCCACGGATGGCGACGGGGTATTTTATTTCAGTGCTTGTGCAATTGCTTGTCAATGCGGGAAAATTGCCCAAAGAAGCAGTGTTGGTTGATACGGCGGTGCAAAAACTGCATGATGAGATCGTGAAAATTGAGCAAAATGGAAAAAAAATTGCCAAGCGTCTGGTGGGAAAGACACCTGTTATATATGCGTCGACAAAGTTCAAAGCGTTGGCAATGATCTGGAAGATCAAGATCAATGAAAACAGCAAGGTGCCGGCTTTTTGGAATTATTTTCCGGAATTGAATCACAATGAGTTTGTCGGATTTACAAATCCACAGGCACAATTTTATATACTCATGCTACGTGATAAGAAAGATCATCCGCGCAATCTGTTGCGATATGATGTGACGGCGCGATTTTTGAAAAAAAAAGGTGTAAAGTCGGAGATTATTGATATTCCCGAAGGGGACACTTTGTATCGTATTTTCGCGACAATTGCATTGGGAGATTGGATCTCGTACTATCTCGCTTTGGCATATGGGCAGGATCCTACGCCGGTAGATATGGTAGAAGATCTGAAAAAAGCCTTGGGCTGATATTCGCTGTCTAAACATTTTGAAAACAGGTATGGTACGCGAGGGATAGTCATGGTACTTGCATTTATTTGCAAAACGTGCTATAATGAAAGACTGAATTACTACTTGCCGATCATGTTAAGAGTTAACGCATGATCGATAAAAAGCGATCTTTCTTTGTGTGCAGAAATGGGACTTTTTATTATACACACGTACAGTTACTGTAGTTTTTTGGTTTTGTAACCAATGAAAATAATAATCTATTACAATAATAATCAATTCTGCGATGTGAAACACACATATGGTTCGTGATCATGTCAAGGAAACTTTATAAAAAATTTATATGATGAACAATGAACAAGGGGGTCAAGGACAAAAAGAAAACCCTCATCAAAAAAGTAGCGCGCGCAGACAAGCGAGCGTTGGCCATGCTGTGGTAAATCGTACAGCGCAAAAAAATGTAGAAAAAGTGCGTACCTCTTCCGCAAAGAAGAAAGGTACATACAAGAAAACACAATTTAAAAAGACTGCAGAGCAGAACAATGATAAAACTCCTGTGAAAAAGCAGAAGAAAAAACGGATGAATCGTATGCAGGGAGGACCAAAAACAAATGCAGAGAGAATTGTGTCGTCGACACAAAATAATGGAGAAAGAAAGAACACGCATGTCCCAAAAATCGAAAATGACACATTACGCATCATTCCACTTGGTGGACAGGAAGAAGTGGGTCGCAACATGGTGGTGTTTGAATATGGGAAAGATATCGTGATCGTGGATATGGGCATGCAATTTCCGGAGGAGGATATGCCGGGCGTGGATTATATCGTACCAAACGCTAATTATCTCAAGGGGAAAGAACGCAATATTCGTGGCGTGATCTTTACACATGGTCATTTGGATCATATCGGTGCTGCACCGATCGTACTCAAACAATTGGGATACCCGCCGGTGATCGCACGCGATCTCACCTTGGCACTTATCAAGAAAAAAATGGAAGATTATGATCCGGGATCTGCGGAAAAGGTCCGTACGATCAGTGTAAAAAACATCGATCGAAAAATTCGTCTTGGAGAATTTGTGGCAAATTTCTTTGAAGTGGAGCACTCGATCATGGATTCGATGGGCGTTGCTCTTGTGACGCCTGTGGGTACGCCGATCCATTTGGGTGATTGGACGATCAGTCATGATCCTGTTGAAGGAGGGATTATTTCATATGAGCAATTGAGCAAATTTCCTGAACCGCGTATTTTGATGCTGGAGAGTCTGGGTTCGATCAAAACAGAATCACACAGTGAGAAGATCGTGCAGGGTAATTTGGAACAGCTTGTGCGCGAGTCAAAGGGTCGCATGATCATTGGTACATTTGCATCACAGATCAAGAGGATCAAATTATTATTGCAATATGCGGAAAAAATTGGTCGCAAGGTGGCATTGGATGGGTATTCTATGCGTACAAATGTTGAAGTGGCACAGCAACTGGGCTATCTCAAAGTGCACAAGGATCTCCTTATCCCGATCAATGAGATCGAGCGTTATCCCGACCATAAAGTGATCGTTCTGTGTACGGGCGCACAAGGAGAGCACAATGCTGTCTTGAATCGAATCGTTACCGGAAATCATCGATTTATCAAATTGAAAAAATCAGATACGATCGTGTTTTCATCGTCGATCATTCCCGGCAATGAACGATCTATTCAGCGACTCAAGGATAATCTCTATCGGAAATGTGATCATGTGATCCATTCTGACATTATGGATATTCACATGGGCGGTCATGCGACAGCAAAAGACATTCAATCTGTGATCAAAATGGTCAAACCGCAATATTTTATTCCGATCTATGCAAATTATTTTATGCTCAAAGAAGCGGCAAATCGTGCTGTGGAAGTAGGATTCTCTGAAAAAAGGATCGCGATTCTTGATAATGGAAGTATCATTGAGTTTAGCAAGAAGGGGTCACGGATCCGTAAGGAAAAGGCTGATGCAAGTTACATCTTTATCGATGGACTGGGTGTCGGTGATATCGGGCATGTTGTGTTGCGTGATCGACAGATGCTTTCTGAGGATGGTATGTATGTGATCACGGTGCTGGTGGATAGCAAGACAAAAGAAGTGGTAGGTAATATGCAGATCACATCGCGTGGATTCATCTATGTAAAAGATAACTTTGATCTCGTAAATGAAACCAAAGTGCATGTCAAAAAGGTGATCCAAAAATCCACAAGCAAAGACACAAAAATGGATTGGCGACAGGTGGAAAATGAGATTCGCGATCGTGTCGGTGAATACCTCTTTCAAAAAACACAGCGCCGTCCAATGGTGTTGCCTGTAGTGATCGAGGTGTAGGTTTAGATGAATAGACATCTAGACCAGTAGACAAATTAGACAAGTAGATTTGCTGATAAAATATACTCCACGCCCATGTTGCGTGGAGTATATTTTTTTATACAAATATTGTGCTGTGTGGTATAATAAAAACAACAATTAGAGGCAATGATCTGCACATAGCATAAATGATTGTTTGCTCATGATGTGTGTGGAGTCGAATGGCAAAACTGGCGCAAGACCAAAGAGATTTTTTTTCGAAGAAAATAAAAATAAACCTAGTTAAATAGTTGCAAAACAAATTTAACGGGATAAAAAATAAAAATATGAATAAAAAATATAAAAGACTTCTTACAGTTATCGCAATTCTTGTTGTGGTTGGAGGCATCTATTATACAATACGCACTGTACAAAGTGCTGATTACACATTTATACAAACAGACTGGAGTGGAGGACAGTCTGGTGATGTTGCTGTGCATGAGACTAATCGTGTGGGATGGACAAAATATAGTACAAAAAATGGTAACCTCATATCCGGCAGTGAGCTAAGTTCTGCTGATGTTTCTGCAATAATAGAAAAAACAAGCGACTTGGATTTCAGTTCAGGTGCTTTTTCTGGTGTGGCGATTTATGGGTCGGGCACGGATGCCAATTTACAATTACAACAGGAGATCTCAATTGATGGAGGTACTGGATCCGATGGTAGCTATGCTTGTACAACGGGTACGTGTGTCCTAACGGCAAATACATACAACTATACAACATTTGATATTTCTGCCGGAGCCATAGTAAAAGTGATCGGCTCAAATGCTTTGGTAATTAAGGCTACCGGAGATGTTACTATTGATGGTGTTTTGGATCTCGCGGGAGGCAATGAAGTTTATGCGTGTGGACAATTTTGGTGTGGCGGAGGTGGAGGCGGTGGCAATGGTGGCACATACAATCGTGCTGGAGGGGCATCATTGACTGGAGGCGGGGCGGGAGGCGCTATCAAACAGGGCGGAAAATCCGCAGGAGGTGGCGGTGGAGGTGGCACAACATCTGGAAGCCTTGGCGGAGGCGGAGGCGGGACGGTATATATTAATTCAAATCAAAATATTGTCATATCTAATACAGGCACGCTTACTGCCAAGGGAGGCTCATCTAATGGAGGGGTTTTTGGTAAAATGGGTGGCAATGGAGCTGGGGGAAAAATTGTTTTAACAAGTGCGACAATAACTAATAATGGATTAATTGATGCAACGAGCCCTAATAATGGGTATCCTCAAGGTGAATTTGGCATCATTACGTTGATATACAATGCATTTTCTGGCACGATTCCAAGTGGCAGTACTTCTCCAGGTTTGTCAACGGCATATCCAAGTGTAGGTACATATGTCTCTGATGTTCTTGATACAAATCAAAATCCGCAATTTACAGAACTTGCATATAATACAACATTAAATGGTCAAGCGATCACAATAGATGTGCGTGCAGGTAACACAATAATGCCGGACGAAACATGGACGGTTTGGCAGACTAATATTGTAAACGGAGGGGATATCAGTGCGTTTTCTGGTAATCGGTATATACAATATCGTGTGAATTTTTCTACAACAGATACTGTCGTGACGCCAATCTTACATGATATTACATTTAATTATCATTACATTCCATCTATCCAAGAGCTTACCTCAAATATATTTAATACTCAATCAAATCGCATTACTGTCACTGATCTTCAATGGACTGAGGTTTTTTCACAAAATACGGATATTGCATTCCAAATTCGTACATCGCCAAACGGTGTGAGCTGGAGCAATTGGTGTGGACCAGATGATGGCGTGAGTGGATTATGCAATTCAATCACATATTTTACTGATCCTATGGGTGGTGAAATGATTGATGACACACAAAGAGATCAATCAAATGATCAATATGTGCAATACAAAGTATCTCTCAGTTCTATGGATGGGCAAAATACCCCAATACTTTCTGACGTTTCCATTTCATATGCGGCAATCGATATGCCAGGAGCAACTACACAACAAGTAACTGATATTTCACAAGATCAAGTGACTGCACATGCCACAGTCATATCAACTGGTAATGAAAATCCAACGCGAGCAATTCAATATACAACTACAAGCAACAACTACACGGGCGCACAAGAATGTTCTGCAGGTACAGGCAGTATTGGCGCATATAGTTGCCAGATAACAAATCTCACATCAAACACAACTTACTACGTAAGGGCGAAAGCAACAAACTCAGCGGGAACTATTTATGGGGACGAGCTTTCATTCACCACATTGCAAGAAGAGATCATAATTCAAGATCCGGATACAGATAAAATATCGGATGCAGTCACAGACGGCTACATCACCATAGACAACGGCTCCATCACCGATACCGCACAAGCAACCACAACAGTAAACGTCACAGTACAAGATGGCACCTTTCAAATGGAGCTCCCACAAAACACTCAAATCACCGGTGACGGCAGTTTCAATTTCCAACAATTCACAGCACAAAACGTTACACAAGCAGTGCGAGATGAACAACCCACCAGCAGAGTAGCTATAGACGTAGGCGTCCCAGGAGAATCTCTCAACTTCTCAGAAGACATCACCCTCCAGATCTACGTCGGCACAGCATTCAACACCATGGAAATGGCCATCCTCTACCAAAACGACGGAGATCCCACATGGTACACCCACACAACCCCCACATGC